>NZ_APIO01000116.1:0-21323 GCF_000408945.1 Pseudomonas sp. G5(2012) | reverse complement strand
CCGTCCCCTATGCCGATGCCCGGAATCTGAACGAATATTTAATTTGGAAAGTTTTCACAAACTTTTCACAAGGCCCTACGTAGGCTCAAACCATCCGTTAGACGCAACACCCTGCCCGTTCCCCAGCGGGCTTTTTTTTGCCTGCGATAAAACCTTTTCCAAAAAAGCTGTCCAACCGTCGCGAACAACGAGGTTGAGCGCGCGCATGTCTGGACTTTGTTCCCTCTAAAGCATTCAATCTCGACCCTTTTGAATTTCACCCCCTATTTTTTGAGGTTTTCGTCATGCGTTTCACACTGCCTGCTCTGGTTCTGGGTCTTCTGGTTACTCAAGGTGCAATCGCCGGTGACGGTACAGCCGCCCTTGGTGGTGGCCTGGGTGGTGCGCTGGGTAATGTCGTTGGCCGAAGCATGGGCGGCAGCACCGGTGCCGCGATTGGTGCGGGGGTTGCGGGTGCAGCCGGCAGCGCGGTTGCCGCCAAGAAAGGCCACCGTACCAGTGCCGCCATCGGTGGTGGCGTGGGCGCTGCCGGTGGTTCGGTGATCGGCAACAGCCTGGGCGGCAAGACCGGTTCGACCATCGGCGCAGGCCTGGGTGGCGCCTTGGGCGGCGGCGTAGGCAGCAACCTGGCCAACGGTCACAAGCGTCACTGATACCCCAAGGGTCGTGAACAAAAGCCCGGCTTGATGCCGGGCTTTTGCGTTTTTGAACGTTTATGGAATTAACGGCTCCAATTCACATACCCCCGATAAATAAGAGGCGTGCCATGACCCCGAAAACCCAAGGTAATGAAGTGCAGTACCCGAGTACTCGACGCTTGACGTTACCGGCAATTGTTTTTGGATTGTTGTTTACACCATTCGCACTGGCTGCAGGCGATGGTACCGCAGCCGTTGGCGGCGGTATTGGTGGTGCGCTGGGCAACGTGGTAGGTGGACAAATGGGCGGCAGCACGGGCGCTGCGATTGGTGCCGGCGTCGGTGGCGCCGCCGGTAGCGCGATCGGTGCGCCCAAGGGTAGTCGCACCGAAGCGGCGGTAGGCGGTGGCTTGGGTTCAGCCGGCGGTTCAGTGATCGGCAACAGCCTGGGTGGCAGGACCGGTTCGACTATTGGCGCAGGCCTGGGTGGTGCAGCCGGTGGTGCGGTCGGCAACAACCTGGGAAGCGACGATGGCGACTCCCACTCCGGCGGCGGTCACAAACATAAGCACAAACACAAGAACAAACATCACTGACGGATTCGATCGGCAAAATAACCGATAGTCTCCCTGATCGAACCTGACGATCGACGCTGCCTCCAACGGTCAGGGCCTGCCTTTCAGGTCCGTTGCGAGGTGCTCCATGAACGCAGATCCGAAAATCGCCGACATCGACGAAACCCCCGAATACCCCCTGCCTTCACCTACCGATTCCCTGAGTCGCGATCAGCGGCCTCCCGATGACGAGCCCGGTGTCGAGCAGGTCCCCAACGATGACCTCAAGCGCACGGATTCTGATGTCGAAGTCGACCCGGACGATCCGGACATCGCCGGTGAGGACGCATCCGGCGAGCCGAGCTGACCGACCTCTGGCGCGAGACCGCCTGTCGAATGAGTGGCAACCCTGCCGATGCACTGCTGCCAGACTCAAGGTATGCAACGGGTAAAAGGAGACGTCCATGATCAGGTCAAGCGTGTTGGCCCTGGCAGTGGCTAGTCTGTTATCGATCGGTTCAGGCGTGGCATTTTCACAATCCTCAGGTAACGACGCGCCCGTCGATAAGGGCGGTATGCCGCCGTCTACTGAAATGAATGCAGGCTCTGGAACTGAGAACGCATTACCGCCTGGCGCCATCAGGAATGGCAATGCAGGCGATGCCAATGGGAGCACCACCCGCCCGGAGACGGGAAGCGGGTCGACCAGCGGTGGCAGTTCGACGGGGAGCGCTTCTGGCAATGGGTCTGGAGGATCAGATAGTGCTGCCAAAAGTAGTGGGACAGGCAAGGCGGGCGGTTAGCCTGGCATAAATCAACAGCGCGTAAAGCTGTCCGGGCCCGGCGATTTGCCGGGCTTTTTGCGTCATGCGCCCGTTGCTCTTGGCCACGGCTGCTCGTTATGCTGCTGAAACCTTTAACCTGTCGAGGACCGGCCGTACCAGAGCCGCCTGGGATGTCATGAAAACGGATCAGATGCGATGAATTCACCGCTCAAGAAGTTCGGCCCGATCAAGGCCGTGATTTTCGATATGGACGGCTTATTGCTGGACACCGAGGGGATTTACACCGAAGTCACGGCCACGATTGCCGCGCGCTATGGCCGAACGTTCGACTGGAGCGTCAAGCAGAACATCATTGGCCGTGGTGCAGGTGACCTGGCGAGTTATGTGGTGCAGGCGCTGGACTTGCCGATCAGCGCCGAAGAGTTCCTGGTGATTCGCGAGCCGCTGATGCGCGAGCGTTTTCCTGCGGCGCAGGCGATGCCGGGAGCACAAGAGCTGGTTCGGCACTTGAAGGCGCACAACATTCCTATTGCGGTGGGAACCAGTTCCTCAAGCCAGTCGTTCGGCCAGAAAACCACCTTGCATCGCGACTGGTTCGCCTTGTTCGACTTCATCGTCACGGCTGATGATCCAGAAGTCGGCGCGGCCAAACCGGCGCCGGATATCTTCCTGACGGCGGCACGACGCCTGGGTATCGAGCCACGCGATTGCCTGGTGTTCGAGGATTCGCCGTTCGGTGTCACGGCGGCCAAGGCGGCGGGGATGACGGCGATTGCGATTCCGGATGCGGCGATGGCCGATGAAAAGTACGCACACGCCGATGGCATTCTTCGAACGCTGAAGGCGTTCGTGCCGAGCGCCTGTGGCTTGCCAGCACTCGATTGGGCCTGATGATCAAAATTTGTAGGAGCGAGCATGCTCGCGATGAGCCTGAGAGCGCCGCTGGGTGTCAGGTTTCCCTCGTCATCGTTGACGACCATCGCGAGCATGCTCGCTCCTACAGGGTCAAGCGCCAAAACCACCGTCGATGGTCAGGCTCGCACCGGTGATGTAGCCCGCTTCGGGACCGACCAGGTAGGCGACGAAACTGGCGATCTCTTCGACTTTGCCGTAGCGCCCCACTGCCATCAGCGGGATCAGGCTGTCGGCGAAGTCGCCGTGGGCAGGGTTCATGTCGGTATCGACCGGGCCCGGTTGCACGTTATTGATGGTGATGCCCTTGGGGCCGAGGTCGCGGGCCAGGCCCTTGGTCAGGCCAACCAGCGCCGATTTGCTCATGGCGTACGGGCCACCACCCGCGAAGGGCATGCGGTCGGCATTGGTGCTGCCGATATTGATGATGCGACCGCCTTCGGTCATGTGCCTGGCGGCAGCCTGGGTGGCAATGAACACGCTGCGTACGTTGATCGCCAGGGTCTGGTCGAAGTCTTCGAGCTTGAAGTCTTCCAGCGGTGCGACGGCCAGCACACCCGCGTTGTTAACCAGGATATCCAGCTGGCCAAACGCTTCTACGGTTGCCGTCACGGCGTTGCGAATGGCCTCGGCGTCAGCGCTGTCAGCCTTGATCGCCAGGGCTTTGCCGCCGCCTTGGGTGATGCTGTTCTGCAGTTCTTCGGCCTTCGCCGTGGAGCTTACGTAGGTAAAGGCGACTGTCGCGCCTTCAGCGGCCAGGCGTTTGACGATGGCAGCGCCGATGCCGCGGGAACCGCCTTGGATCAAAGCCACTTTGCCGCTGAGGTTCTGAGTAGTCATATCGATCTCCAAAGTCCCGAGGCGAGATGTCCCGGTTGATGGAGCCTAGTATCGATTCACGATTACAAGCTGAGTAGACAGCAATTGCGATAGTCTGTGTAAACCATAAGTTTATAATGGCTCCTATGGAAACCTTCAGCAGTATCGAATGCTTCGTGCGCAGTGCCGAGGTGGGCAGCTTTGCCGAAGCCGCGCGACGCTTGAGCCTGACCCCGGCGGCAGTCGGCAAGAGCGTGGCCAAACTGGAAGTGCGGCTGGGGGTACGCTTGTTTCAGCGCAGTACTCGCAGCTTGACGCTGACCGAGGCCGGGCAGCTGTTTCTGAGCGAAGTCAGTGCCAGCCTGCACACGATCCAGAATGCCGTGGCCAATCTGGCCAGCGCCGAGGGTCGTCCCGCGGGCACTTTGAAGGTCAGCATGGGCACCGTCTTCGGGCGTCTATACATCGTGCCGTTGCTCGGGGAGTTTTTGCGGCGTTTTCCAGCGATCAGCCCGGACTGGCATTTCGATAACCGTCAGGTCGACCTGATCGCCCAAGGCTTCGACGCCGCGATTGGTGGCGGGTTCGAGCTGCCCCAAGGGGTGGTGGCGCGCAAGCTGACCCCGGCCCATCGCGTGTTGGTAGCTTCGGCCGGTTACCTGGCGGCACATGAAGCGATTGTCGAGCCCGATGATCTCAAGCTTCACGACGGCATCCTCATTCGCTCACCGCAGACCGGCCGCGTGCGCTCCTGGCAGTTGACCAGCCGCACCCGACAACACAGCCCGCTGACGCTCAGGGCGCGGATGACCATGAGCGATTCGGAGGCGGCCTGCGCCACGGCGGTCCAGGGTTTGGGCATTGCCCTGGTGAGCATGCCGTTTGCCGTGGGGTATCTGGAGGCGGGGACGCTGGAGCGGGTGCTGCCGGACTGGTATGTCGATGATGGCAATATTTCGATCTATTACGCCGAGCACAAACTGCTGCCGGGCAAGACCCGGGCGTTTGTGGATTTTATTATCGAGCAGTTTGCCGGGCAGGGGTTGGGGCAGCGTTTTAGTGCTATTTGAGTCAGGCTTGAAACCGAGTCGCCCCCATTCGCGAGCGGGCTCGCTCCCACAGGGGAGTTTTGTACGCCGCGGAACCAATGTGGGAGCGAGCCTGCTCGCGAAGAACGATAACGCGGTTTACCTGCCAAATCGCCCCGGCCAGCCAATGATTTTTTTCGGCCGCGGCGTCGCATAGGTCCGCACCTTGGACGTCGACAACCCCAGCCGCACCAGCGATTCGGCGATGGTCACCGCCGCCGTCACACCATCGATTACCGGAACGCCTGTGCGCTGGCGAATCTGCTCGTCCAGCCCGGCCATGCCACCGCAACCCAGGCAAATCACTTCGGCCTTGTCCTGGGTTACTGCCAGTTCAGCCTGATGCACGATGGCCTCCAGTGCGCGTTGCGGCTCGTGTTCCAGTTCCAGCACCGCCAGGCCGCTAGCTCGCACCGAGGCACAACGGTCCCAGAGCCCCGACAGTTTCAGGCGATCTTCGATCAGAGGAACGGTGCGGTCGAGGGTAGTGACGACCGAGTAGGCATGGCCGAGAAACATCGCGGTGCTCGCTGCCGCATCGGTGATGTCCACCACCGGTACGTTGAGCAATTCCTGCAGGCCTTCGCGACCGTGTTCGCCATAGCCTGCTTGAATCACGGCATCGAAGGGCTGGTCGTAGGCCATGACCCGATCCATCACCGCAATGGCGGCCAGGTAGCTTTCGAAGTTGCCTTCGATCGAGTCGGCACCGAAGTAGGGCGTCAGGCCAACGATTTCCGTGCCGGGCGCAGCCACGGCCTGGGCCGAACGGGCAATGGCCTGGGTGATGGATTCGGTGGTGTTGACGTTGACCACGAGAATACGCATGGGGATTCCTTATAGCGGGTGGTTCAGCGGCCCGACGCTGCCGGGCCGCGATGGAGTCAATGGCTGACGTTGTCCACGGCGATGGCTTCACCGCTGACGTCGGCGTAGTGAGGTTGGCGCTTGGCGATGATCAGGTAGAGCATCCCGGCAATCCCGGCCCCAATCAGCCAGGAGAACGGCGACACCAAGTGGAAGCCCGGTACCAGCGCCAGGACGATGGCGATCAGTGCGGCAGGAATGAATGGCGCCACGGCGCGCAGGTTGACCCCGCGGCTGTAGTAATAAGCACCGTTCGGGTCTTCGCTGTACAACTGCGGCACGTTGACCTGGCCTTTTCGTACAAGCCAGTAGTCGACCATGATCACGCCATACAGCGGGCCGAGCAGGGCGCCAAGGCCGGAGAGGAAGTAGACGATCACCAACGGGCTGTTATAGAGGTTCCACGGCAGGATCAGCACGGCGATGGTCGCGCTGATCAGCCCGGCACGACGGAACGTCAGGTATTTGGGCGCCAGGTTGCTGAGGACAAAGGCCGGGGCGACGAAGTTGGCCATGATGTTGACCGCTACGGTAACGATCAGGAACGCCAGGCAGCCCAGGACCAGGAAGAAAGTGTTGGGGATCGAGGCGATGATCTCTGTAGGACTTTCAATAATGCGGCCATTGATCTGGAATTGCGCGCCACACAGCAGGACAGTGATGGCAGCGAATACCAGAATGTTCACCGGCAGGCCCCAGAAGTTTCCGACCTTGATGGTCTTGCGGCAGGGCGAAGAGCGGGCGAAGTCGCAGAAATTGAGGATCAGCGTACCGTAGATCGCCAGCCACAATGCACCGCCGGCAAAGATGTTGCGCCACATCTCGCCGCCGCTCAGCGGCTCGCGGATCGACCAGGCGATGGTCGCATTGGCCTGAAAATACATCCAGGCGGCCAGGGCGGCGACGGTCAGCAGGATCACCGGCCCGGCAAAGGCTTCATAGCGCCGCACCATTTCCATGCCGTAGGCAAGGATGCCCAATTGCACCAACCAGATCGCCACGAAACACACCCAGCCCAGGCTGGACAGGCCGAGGATCGAATCGTGGTCGTACTCGGCGAACCCGGGATGGATGGCGGTCAGCAGGACGCGGAACACAACCGAGGCCAGGTACGTCTGGATGCCGAACCAGGCGATGGCGATCACGGCGCGGATCAGGGCAGGAATCTGCGCGCCATGGATGCCGAAACTGATGCGGCTGATGACCGGAAACGGCACGCCGGTCTTCTGGCCCATGTAGCCCGACAGGTTCATGAAGCAATACACCAGCGCCGCGCCGATGCCCAGCGACAGGAGAATCTGCCAGCCGCCCAGGCCCAGGGCGTAAAGGCCAATGGCAAACGAGTAGTTGGCGATGTTATGCACATCGTTGGTCCATAACGCGAAGATGCTGTAGCGACCCCAGCGCCGGCCTTCTGCCTTGGTCGGGGCCAGGTCTTTGTTGTGCAGGCGGGGGCTGAGCACGACAGGGGGTTGCAGTGGCTGCCCAAGGTCGGTCTGGGTGACGTGGGAAGAAGGTAGATCCAGCGCAATATCGTTGGTGGAGAGACTTGTACGCATTCCGGCAGGCTCCTGATGTTCGACGCCGCGATGACTGTGCATGAGCGCAAGGCTCGACAAATCTTCGTCGCGGGTAGCGAAAACCATTGGTTATGGGGCATCTGCAGCCTGTACGGGATAGGGCGCTTCAGGCTTGCGGATCTGAGTGTTTTTATGTTTTGAGGTGATTGTATACAAAACATGTATGCACTTAAGCGAGATGCGTGCCAGTCTTGAATCTATGGATTTGGTTGCTCATTTCGTTTTGTTATCAGCGGGTGCTAAACCGCTGAAAAACGGGTGATATAAGTTGACCGATTGCGCAGGTATTTATTTTTTCGGAGGGGGCTACAAAAAGCTGTGGCGAGGGTTGTCAGGCAGGGAAATGTAACTTTTTAGGGCGAAGAAACAAAAAGTGCACACAAAAATGACACCGATGGTGACAGTGGTGTGTACACATTTTCAGGGCTGATGTTGACACCTGTGGGAGCTGGCTTGCCCGCGATTGTCTTCAACGATAACGCAGGGTGCCTGATACACCGCGGCGTTCTCACGTTTTTCGCGAGCGAGCTTGCTCCTACAGGTGGGTATCGCTGTTATGACTTGCTGATGATATTGCCGGCATGCAGCCCGCATTCCTTCTGCGTGGCCTCTTCCCACCACCAGCGACCTTCACGCTCGTGCTGGTTTGGCAGTACCGGGCGGGTGCACGGCTCACAGCCAATGCTGATGAACCCGCGTTCGTGCAGGCTGTTGTACGGCAGTTCCAGCATCCGGATGTAGCCCCAGATTTCCTCGCTGGTCATCTGCGCCAGCGGGTTGAACTTGTACAGGGTGCGTTCCGGGGTAGAGAACGCGGTGTCTATTTCCATCACGGCCACAGCGCTGCGCGTGCCAGGGCTCTGGTCGCGGCGCTGGCCGGTAGCCCAGGCCTTCACGCCAGACAGCTTGCGACGCAGCGGCTCGATCTTGCGGATGTCGCAGCATTCGCCATGGCCGTCCTTGTAGAAACTGAACAGGCCTTTTTCCTTCACGAACGGTTCAAGCTTGGTGTGATCCGGGGACACCAGTTCGATATCGATCTTGTAATGCTCGCGCACCTGATCGATGAAGCGGTAGGTTTCGGGATGCAAGCGGCCAGTGTCGAGGCTGAACACTTTGACGTTCTTGTTCAGCTTCCAGGCCATGTCCACCAGCACCACGTCCTCGGCGCCGCTGAAAGATATCCACAGATCATCGCCGAACTCGGCAAAAGCGAGTTTCAGGATGTCCTGGGCGGATTTGTTGGCATAGGTCGTGGCGAGTTCCACGACGTCGAACGTTGGGCTCATCAGGGCGGCTTCCTACAGGTCGGTGGCGCTGGGCGCTCTATATGGGGCCGATGGTAACAAAAAGCTGCGCTGGCCGGGGCGTCCTCTGCGTTGCGTGGTGGGGGAGTTGTCGCTAGAGTTCGGGCTCGCTCGACTCAATAAACAATACCAATGGGAGTGTCTTGTGGAAATTGCCTGTCTGGATCTTGAAGGTGTGCTGGTCCCGGAAATATGGATCGCCTTCGCCGAAAAAACCGGGATCGAATCCCTCAGGGCCACCACCCGGGACATTCCCGACTATGACGTGCTGATGAAGCAGCGCTTGCGGATTCTCGATGAACACGGCCTGAAACTCGCCGACATCCAGGAGGTGATCGCCACGCTCAAGCCGCTGGACGGTGCCGTCGAGTTCGTCGATTGGCTGCGCGAGCGCTTCCAGGTGGTGATTCTGTCGGACACCTTCTACGAGTTTTCCCAGCCGCTGATGCGTCAGCTCGGCTTCCCGACCTTGCTCTGCCATCGTTTGATTACTGACGATACCGGCCGGGTGACGGGCTATCAGCTGCGTCAGAAAGATCCCAAGCGCCAGTCGGTGCTGTCCTTCAAGAGCCTCTACTACCGGGTGATTGCAGCGGGCGATTCCTACAACGACACCACGATGCTGGGTGAGGCGGACGCCGGGATTCTGTTCCATGCGCCGGACAATGTGATCGCCGAGTTCCCGCAGTTCCCGGCGGTGCATACCTTTGAAGAGCTGAAGCAGGAGTTCATCAAGGCTTCGAATCGTACCTTGAGTTTGTAGTCGTTCTTCAGGACGCCTTCGCGGGCAAGCCCGCTCCCACAGTGTTTTTTCGTCGGTCACAAAATCTGTGAACAACCATTAACCTGTGGGAGCGGGCTTGCCCGCGATGTTTTTAGAGGTTCTGGAGGGTATCGAGCAGCACCTTCACCTTGGTGATCGATTCCTGATACTCGGCCTGCCACTCGGAATCGGCGACGATTCCGCCACCGCCCCAGCAACACACCTGCCCATCCTTGACCAACAGGCTGCGGATGGCGATGGAGCTGTCCATCTCGCCGCGCACGTCCAGATACAGCAATGAACCGCAGTACAGCCCGCGTCGGGTGGGTTCCAGCTCGTCGATGATCTGCATCGAGCGAATTTTCGGCGCACCGGTAATAGAGCCGCCCGGGAAGCTGCCGGCGATCAGGTCCAGCGCATCGCGATCATCTGCCAGTTCGCCGGTCACGCTGCTCACCAGGTGATGCACATTGGGGTAGCTTTCCAGGCTGAACAACTCAGGCACTCGAACCGAACCGGTGCGGCAGGTGCGACCGAGGTCGTTGCGCAACAGGTCGACGATCATCAGGTTCTCCGCACGGTCCTTGGGGCTCGCCAGCAGTTCGGCGGCGTTAGCCGCGTCCTCCGCAGCGCTAAGGCCGCGCGGGCGTGTGCCTTTGATCGGACGGGTCTCAACATGGCGTTCGCTGACTTTGACGAAACGTTCCGGTGACAGGCTCAGCACCGCGCCGCCGTCGGGCAGGCTCTGGAAGCCGGAAAACGGAGTGGGGCAAGCCAGTCGCAACGCGCAATACGCCGTCCATGGATCACCTTGGCAGGGTGCACGGAAACGCTGGGCGAAGTTGACCTGATAGCAATCGCCTGCCTGGATGTATTGCTGGATGCGCTCGATTGCCTGGCGATACTGATCAGCGTTCAGATCGGCATTCATCGGCGCTTGCAGCTTGAACGGCTCGACCGCTTCAGCGGCGGGCTGGCTGAACAGCTGGATCAGGCGTTGGCGCTCGCTGTCGGCCAGCGTTGGGTGAAACACCAATTGGCTGGTGGCCTGGTGGTGATCGCTGATCAGCGCCCAGTCGTACAGGCCGAAGCGCGCATCGGGTAACTGCAGGTCATCCAGAGCCTGGCTCGGCAGGTTTTCCAGGTGGCGGCCGAAGTCGTAGCTCAGGTAACCGATCAAGCCGCCCGCGAACGGCAGTTCATAAGGTGCAGGCAGCGATGCTTCGCCCAAGCGTGTCAGATTGTCCCGAAGGCGTTGCAGGAAATCGCTGCCGCGTTCGTCAGGCGCTACGGCCAGTTGTTCCAGCGGCCAGGCGCTGAGCAAGTCAAAGCGCCCGCGCTCGGCGCTGGGGCGGCCGCTGTCGAGCAGCACGGCACCTGGGGCATGACGAATGGCCGCGAAGTAGTCGGCAGGGTTGGCGCGATAGGGCAGCGGGTGTACGGAGCAGGTCAGCATGGGCGGGTTGGATCAGCCATCGAGGCGGGGTGGCGATTGTAGTCCCCTCGGGGAATTGCTCCTAGAGGGGATTGGCAGATTGGAGGCAGGCATGGCTACTGTGGAATCTGGCAGATTGTATTCGCGAGCAGGCTCGCTCCCACAGGGTTCAGCGCAATACTTGTGGGAGCGAGCCTGCTCGCGAAAGACACACCTGGGTTCTGGATCAACCCTCGACCGGTGGAATATGCCCGAACATCTCCTGCACAAACGCCACTCGCTCTTCGACGGTTTCGCTGACGCCGCGTGCTTTCAAGTCTTCCAGCCGCGCCTCGACCGCATGGGTGCGCAATGTCAGGCCGCAATCATTGGCAATCTGGATATTCAAGCCAGGTCGGGCGTTGAGCTCGAGGATCAGTGGGCCTTTCTCCTGGTCCAGCACCATGTCGACACCGATGTAGCCCAGCCCGCACAGTTCATAGCAACCCGCGGCGAGTTTCATGAAACCGTCCCAGTAGGGCAGTTGTACGCCATCCACCGCGTTGGTGGTGTCCGGGTGTTTGGCGATGATGTTGTTCAGCCAGGTGCCGCGCAGGGTCAGGCCGGTGGCCAGGTCGACACCTACGCCGATGGCGCCCTGGTGCAAGTTGGCCTTGCCGCCGGACTGACGGGTGGGCAAGCGCAGCATGGCCATGACCGGATACCCCATCAACACGATGATGCGGATGTCCGGCACACCTTCATAGCTGATGCTCTTGAAGATCTGGTCCGGGATCACCCGGTATTCGATCAGTGCACGGTCGCGATGCCCGCCCAGGGAATACAGGCCGGTCAGGATGCTGGAAATATGGTGCTCGAGCTCTTCGTGGCCGACGATCTTGCCGGACACCGTGCGATAGCGGCCCTCGAAGCGGTCGGCGATGACAATGATGCCATCGCCGCCGGCGCCTTGGGCCGGCTTGATCACGAAATCGGTGTGCCCGTCGATGATCTCGTCGAGCTTGTCGATTTCCTTTTCGGTCGATATCACCCCATACAGTTGCGGCACATGGATGCCGGCGGCGATGGCACGTTCCTTGGTGATGATCTTGTCATCGACGATCGGATACAGGCTGCGCTTGTTGTACTTGAGCACGTAGTCCGCGTTACGCCGATTGATGCCCATGATGCCCCGGGCTTCCAGGGCTTTCCAGGTCTTCCAGAAGCCGAACATCAGGCGTCAGCCTTCTTCAGGAAAGCCTTGAAACGCACCAGCTCGGTCAGGCGGTAGCCGCGATAGCGACCCATGGCCAGCATGAAGCCCACCATGATCAGCAGGATCGCCGGGAAGGTGAACACGAAGTACACCAGCTCTGGAATGGTCATGATCAGGTGCGCCAGCGTCGCGGCGAACAGGGTGCCGATTGCCACTTTCATGGCATGGCTGGCGCCACGTTCCTCCCAGGTGATCGACAGGCGTTCGATGGTCATGGTCAGGATCACCATCGGGAACAGCGCCACCGACAGCCCGCGCTCCAGGCCGAGCTTATGGCTGAACAGGCTGATGGCCGCGATCAACACCACGACGAACGTCAGCACCACCGACAGCCTTGGCAGCATTTGCAGTTTCAGGTGCTCAAGGTAAGAGCGCAGCGACAGCCCCAGCGCCGTGATGATGGTAAACAGCACGATACCGAAGCCGAGCTGGGTCTCGCGGAAGGCCAGGGCGATCAGCACCGGGGTAAAGGTGCCGAGGGTCTGCAGGCCGATCAGGTTGCGCAGGACCAGGATCACCAGCACGCCGATCGGGATCATCACCATGATCATGAAGGTCTGCTGGGTTTGCAGCGGCAAGCCGTACAGCGAGTACTCGAGGAAATTGGCGTCGGTGTTCTCGTCGGTCAGCTTGGCCAGGCGAATGGCGTTCATCTCGCTGTTGTTCATGCTGAAGGTCACAGTGGCCTTCTTGCCGCCATCGACGGTGATCAGGTTTTCGTCGCCGGTCCACCACAGCAGGCGGTCGGTCGGCAGGCCCTGTTCGCCGGTTTCCGGGTTGAAGTACAGCCAGTCGGTGCCATTGAAGCTGCGCAGCCAGAGCTCCGGGGTTTGCGGCTGGTCGGCCACCAGGCGAATGGTGTGGACCTTTTCCACCGGCACGTGGGCGATGGACAGCAGCAGCTCGACGATCTTTGCCTTGTGGGCCGGTGTCGGGTCGCCGGCCAGGAGCATCTTGGCGTTGTCGTCGTTGCTGTTGTTGACCCGCTTGATCGCTTCGCTGATGAAGGTCTCGACATCGGCCGAGTGTTGGCGAATCGGCGCCAGCAGCGCTTCGGCGGCGAGTTTTTCAGGGCCTTCCACGGCAATGCTGTCGCGGAAGGTCGGCCCCTTGATCTTGGCTTTTTCGGCGGTGTAGCGCTTGGTCAACACCAGACGGTAATAAAGGGTCTGGTTGCCTTTGGCCCGGCGCGCCGACCACGTGACCTTGCGGTTGCCGTCGACTCGGTTCACGGCCACGCCGTAATTATTTGAAATAAAGCTTTCGTTGAGACTCACGTAATCGCGGCTCAACGGTGGCACGAACATCTGGATCTTGACTGGGTCCTTGGCACTGGCGACGAACTCGACCTTGGCGTCGATGTTCCACAAGTCGTCGGTGGCGTCTTCCGTCACGGGAATGCCGAGTACGAAGATCTGGTAGGCCGTGACTGAAATGCCCAATACCACCAGGATGGCGATCAACATTTTCAGATGAAGGGTAAGAGAGCGCATTTAAATTACTCGGCGGTATGAGCGTCGGCGGCGCAGGCGGGTTTGCCGGCAGCGTATTTAAGACTGGGGTCGACCAGCGCATCGAAGCGTTTGAGTGCTTCGGAGCCGATCAATAGCGGGTATTGGAACGCGCTACGGTCGGTCAGGTTCACTTCGATGCTACGTAAAGCTGAACCCATGCAGATATCCAGCTCGATCACCGGTCGGGCAGTGTACTTCTTGCCCTCTTCCGGGTCGTAGTCACCGGCCCGGCGTTTGATCTTGCTGACGCGGGCCAGCGGTCGTTCGATCGGGTGCGAATGGGCGGTGTCGATGGCCAGGTAGAAGCGCACCCAGGACTCGCCATTGCGTTTGAAGCGCTTGATGTCGCGGGCGCTCAAGGATGCGGTTTTTGCCCCGGTGTCGAGTTTGGCGGCCACTTCGAGGTCGATGCCGCCCAACGAAGCATATTCATTGAGGCCGTACACGGTCTTGTCCCCGGCAGCAGCGAACCCGGGCAGGCAAAGAAGAAAAAGGAAGATCGGGAAGGGCTTGAGTCTCATAAATCCTGGTGCGCAGCGGTCTGTTCTTTAATTCAAGACCCTGGCATCGCTGCGCAAGCTCCTCGTATGCCTATCAGCTATTTATGACAAGCCGTGCAGATGTCACAAACAAATGCGGGCGGCATTCTAGCACGGCAGGTTGATGGCGCCAGCGCTGGCGGGCGGCTGTGAATCGAGGGCACTGCTTTGTTATGGTGCAGGAGGTTATTAGACGATTGTCGACAATATCTAATTATCCTTTGACTGTGGCGGCAGTTTTGGTTAATTTTTGCCGCACTGGCTTTCAAGGTGTCGACAATATGCTGGATCAACTGGCTCCCCCGCTTACCGTTCAGGATGACTCGGAAACGCTTTCCGAAAACGTCTTCCGACGCATTCAAGCGGCCATCGTCAAGGGTGAGATCGCCCCGGGCAGCAAAATCTCCGAGCCCGAGCTGGCCCGTACCTACGGCATCAGCCGTGGCCCGTTGCGCGAAGCCATCCACCGCCTGGAAGGCCAACGCCTGCTGGTGCGCGTGCCACACGTCGGAGCACGGGTGGTGTCGCTCAACCATGCCGAGCTGGTGGAGCTCTACGAAATCCGCGAATCCCTCGAAGGCATGGCCTGTCGCCTGGCCGCCGAGCGCATGAGCGTCGAGGAAATCGATGAGCTGCGCCGGGTCCTTGAAACCCACGAACGCGATGAGGCCTTCCAGGCTGGCCGCGGCTACTACCAGCAGGAAGGCGATTTCGACTTCCACTACCGGATTATCCAGGGCAGCGGTAACCGCACCCTGACGCAAATGCTCTGCGGCGAGCTGTATCAATTGGTGCGCATGTACCGCATCCAGTTTTCCACCACGCCCAATCGCCCGCACCAGGCCTTTGCCGAGCACCACCGAATTCTCGATGCCATCGCCGACCGTGACGGTGAACTGGCCGAGTTGTTGATGCGCCGTCACATCGGCGCCTCCAAACGCAACATCGCCCGTCATTACCAGGACGGCGCTAACCCGACAGCCAAACGAGGTGAGTCATGAGTTTGAACAAGAGCACTCCAGGCCAGCGTTTCCGCGATGCGGTCGCCAGCGAGCATCCATTGCAAGTGGTCGGCGCCATCAACGCCAACCACGCCCTGCTGGCCAAGCGTGCCGGTTTCAAGGCGATCTACCTGTCGGGTGGCGGGGTGGCTGCTGGCTCCCTGGGCGTGCCGGACCTGGGCATCACCGGCCTGGATGACGTGCTGACCGACGTGCGTCGCATCACCGACGTCTGCGACCTTCCGCTGCTGGTGGATGTGGACACCGGTTTCGGTTCCTCGGCGTTCAACGTCGCCCGTACCGTCAAGTCGATGATCAAGTTCGGTGCGGCGGCGATTCACATCGAAGACCAGGTTGGCGCCAAGCGTTGCGGTCACCGTCCTAATAAGGAAATCGTGACCCAGCAGGAAATGGTCGATCGCATCAAGGCGGCCGTCGATGCCCGTACCGATGACAGCTTCGTGATCATGGCCCGTACCGACGCCCTGGCAGTGGAAGGCCTGGAATCGGCACTGGATCGCGCCGCCGCGTGCATCGAGGCCGGCGCCGACATGGTGTTCCCGGAAGCCATCACCGAACTCGAGATGTACAAACTGTTTGCCAGCCGTGTGAAAGCGCCGATCCTGGCCAACATCACCGAATTCGGCGCGACGCCGCTGTACACCACCGAGCAACTCGCCGCTGCGGACGTGTCGCTGGTGCTGTACCCGCTGTCGGCCTTCCGCGCCATGAACAAGGCTGCGGAAAATGTCTACACCGCGATCCGTCGCGATGGCACGCAGGCGAATGTCATCGACACCATGCAGACCCGCATGGAGCTTTACGATCGCATCGACTACCACACCTTCGAGCAGAAGCTCGATGCGTTGTTCGCCGCGAAAAAATGAAGATCAAAAGATCGCAGCCTTCGGCAGCTCCTACCTCGGCCGTGATCCTCTGTAGGAGCTGTCGAGTGCAACGAGGCTGCGATCTTTTCGGCATCACCCGAATAACCTGATGAAGCACAATTTGCCGATTCCCTAACAAAATTAAAAACTGGAGGCAGAAATGGCCGAAGCAAAAGTACTCAGTGGCGCCGGGCTCCGTGGCCAGGTTGCCGGGCAAACCGCTCTGTCCACCGTAGGCCAGTCGGGCGCAGGCCTGACCTACCGCGGCTATGACGTACGCGAACTGGCGGCTGACGCACAGTTCGAAGAAGTTGCCTACCTGCTGCTGTACGGCGAACTGCCGACCAAGGCGCAACTGGCCGCCTACATCACTAAATTGAGCAAGCTGCGTGACCTGCCGCAAGCGCTCAAGGAAGTGCTGGAACGCATCCCCGCCGACGCCCACCCGATGGACGTGATGCGCACCGGCTGCTCGTTCCTGGGCAACCTGGAGCCAGAGAAAGACTTCTCCGAGCAGCACGACAAGACTGACCGCCTGCTGGCTGCATTCCCGGCGATCATGACCTACTGGTATCGCTTCAGCCACGAAGGCAAGCGCATCGAATGCGTAAGCGACGAGCAGTCCATCGGCGGTCACTTCCTGCACCTGCTGCATGGCAAGAAGCCGAGTGAGTTGCACGTCAAGGTGATGAACGTTTCGCTGATCCTCTACGCGGAGCACGAATTCAACGCCTCGACTTTCACCGCGCGCGTGTGTGCCTCGACCCTGTCCGACCTGTATTCGTGCATCACCGCGGCGATTGGCTCGCTGCGCGGTCCGTTGCATGGCGGCGCCAACGAAGCGGCGATGGAAATGATCGAGCGCTTCAGCTCGCCGGAAGATGCGATCAAGGGCACCCTCGGCATGCTCGAGCGCAAGGACAAGATCATGGGCTTCGGCCACGCGATCTATAAGGACAGCGATCCGCGCAACGAGGTGATCAAGGGCTGGTCGAAAAAACTCGCCGACGAAGTGGGCGATAAAGTGTTGTTCCCGGTCTCCGAAGCCATCGACAAGACCATGTGGGAGCAGAAGAAGCTGTTCCCTAACGCCGACTTCTACCATGCCTCGGCGTACCACTTCATGGGCATCCCGACCAAGTTGTTCACACCGATCTTCGTCTGCTCGCGCCTGACCGGCTGGGCGGCCCACGTGTACGAACAGCGTGCCAACAACCGCATTATCCGTCCGAGCGCCGAATACGTCGGCGTTGAACAGCGCAAGTTCGTGCCAATCGAACAACGCTGAATGGTGGAGGCCTGATCACCCGGAACCTGTAGGAGCCGAGCTTGCTCGCGATGACGGACTGACATTCAACAATGATGTCGACTGTTACACCGCTATCGCGAGCAAGCTCGGCTCCTACAGGGATCGGGTTGAATTCGAGCCAAGTACCAGGCCCCACCCTTTGAAACTACCGTGACCGAGTCCTGACCGATGAACACAGAATTCCGTAAATCGCTGCCCGGCAGCCACCTGGATTACTTCGACGTCCGCGCGGCGGTCGAGGCCATCCAGCCCGGCGCCTATGACACCCTGCCGTACACCTCCCGCGTGCTGGCGGAAAACCTGGTGCGTCGCTGTGACCCGGCCACGCTGACCGAATCCCTGAAGCAATTCATCGAGCGCAAGCGCGACCTCGATTTCCCCTGGTTTCCGGCCCGTGTGGTGTGCCACGACATTCTTGGCCAGACCGCGCTGGTCGACCTCGCCGGCCTGCGTGACGCTATCGCTCTGCAAGGCGGCGACCCGGCGCAAGTCAACCCGGTGGTGCCAACCCAACTGATCGTCGACCACTCCCTGGCCGTCGAACGCGGTGGCTTCGATCCGGAGGCGTTCGAGAAGAACCGCGCCATCGAAGACCGTCGCAACGAAGACCGTTTCCACTTCATCAACTGGACCAAGAAGGCGTTCAAGAACGTCGACGTGATCCCGCCGGGCAACGGCATCATGCACCAGATCAACTTGGAGAAAATGTCTCCGGTGATCCAGGTGCGCGACGGCGTGGCGTTCCCTGATACCTGCGTCGGCACCGACAGCCACACTCCGCACGTCGATGCGCTGGGCGTGATCGCCATCGGTGTCGGTGGCCTGGAAGCGGAAAGCGTAATGCTCGGCCGCGCCTCCTGGATGCGCCTGCCGGAAAGCGTCGGCGTCGAGCTCACCGGCAAACTGCAGCCGGGCATCACCGCCACCGACATGGTGCTGGCGCTGACCGAGTTCCTGCGCAAGCAAAAAGTCGTCGGTGCCTGGCTGGAGTTCTTCGGCGAAGGCGCCGCGGCCCTGACCCTGGGCGACCGCGCGACCATCTCCAACATGGCCCCGGAATACGGTGCCACCGCGGCGATGTTCTACATCGACCAGCAAACCATCGACTACCTCAAGCTCACCGGCCGTGAAGACGATCAGGTGCAGCTGGTCGAGAACTACGCCAAGACCACGGGCCTGTGGGCCGACAGCCTGAAAGGCGCGCAATACGAGCGCGGCCTGACCTTCGACCTGTCCTCGGTGGTGCGCAACATGGCCGGCCCGAGCAACCCGCACGCCCGTGTGGCGGTGTCGGACCTGGCGGCCAAAGGCATTTCCGGTCAGTGGGACGATGTACCCGGCCAAATGCCGGACGGTGCGGTGATCATCGCCGCCATCACCAGCTGCACCAACACCAGCAACCCGCGCAACGTGATCGCTGCCGGCCTGCTGGCGCGCAACGCCAACAAGCTGGGCCTGACCCGCAAGCCATGGGTCAAGTCGTCCCTGGCACCGGGCTCGAAAACCGTCGCCCTGTACCTCGACGAAGCCGGCCTGACCGATGAGCTGGAGCAGCTTGGTTTCGGCGTCGTGGCCTTCGCTTGCACCACCTGCAACGGCATGTCCGGCGCACTGGACCCGGTGATCCAGCAAGAGATCATCGACCGCGACCTGTACGCCACCGCCGTGCTTTCGGGCAACCGCAACTTCGACGGGCGGATTCACCCGTACGCCAAGCAAGCGTTCCTGGCTTCGCCGCCATTGGTGGTCGCTTACGCCATCGCTGGCACCATCCGCTTCGACATCGAAAAAGACGTGCTGGGCGTGGTCGATGGCAAGGAAATCCGCCTGAAAGACATTTGGCCGAGCGACGAAGAAATCGATGCCGTGGTGAAAGCCTCGGTGAAGCCGGAGCAGTTCCGCCAGGTCTACATCCCGATGTTCGCCATCCACGAAGACACCGGCCCGAAAGTCGCGCCGCTGTATGAATGGCGCGAGATGAGCACCTACATCCGCCGTCCGCCGTACTGGGAAGGCGCACTGGCCGGCGCGCGTCCGCTCAAGGGCATGCGCCCGCTGGCGGTGCTGCCGGACAACATCACCACCGATCACCTGTCGCCGTCGAACGCGATCATGCTCGACAGCGCCGCTGGCGAATACCTGGCGAAAATGGGCCTGCCGGAAGAGGACTTCAACTCCTACGCGACTCATCGGGGCGACCACCTGACCGCGCAGCGCGCGACCTTCGCCAACCCGAAACTGTTCAACGAAATGGTTGTGGAAAACGGCAAGGTCAAGCAGGGCTCCCTGGCCCGTGTCGAGCCGGAAGGCAAAGTGATGCGCATGTGGGAAGCCATTGAGACCTACATGGATCGCAAGCAGCCGCTGATCATCATCGCGGGTGCCGACTACGGTCAGGGTTCATCCCGCGACTGGGCAGCCAAAGGCGTGCGGCTGGCGGGTGTGGAAGCGATCGCGGCCGAAGGTTTCGAACGTATCCACCGCACCAACCTGGTGGGCATGGGCGTGTTGCCACTGGAGTTCAAACCGGGCACCAACCGTCACACCCTGGCCATCGACGGCAGCGAAACCTACGACGTGATCGGCGATCGCACCCCACGTGCCGAGCTGACGCTGGTGATCCATCGCAAGAACGGCGAGCGCGTCGATGTGCCGGTGACCTGCCGCCTCGACACCGCTGAGGAAGTGTCGATCTACGAGGCCGGTGGAGTGCTGCAACGCTTTGCCCAGGACTTCCTCGAAGAATCGGCGGTTGCCGTTTAACACACGCTGCATGGACACGGGACTTTGAGTCCCGTGTCTGTTTTGAAGGAGCACTCATGTCTCACGCACCGCAAATCAAAATTCCCGCCACCTACATGCGCGGCGGCACCAGCAAAGGCGTGTTCTTCAGCCTCAAGGACCTGCCCGAAGCGGCACAGGTCCCAGGCCCGGCTCGCGATGCATTGCTGCTGCGCGTGATCGGCAGCCCCGATCCCTACGACAAGCAAATCGACGGCATGGGCGGCGCGACGTCCAGTACCAGCAAAACCGTAATCCTGTCGAAAAGCACCAAGGCCGATCACGACGTCGACTACCTGTTCGGCCAAGTGTCGATCGACAAGCCATTCGTCGACTGGAGTGGCAATTGCGGCAACCTGACCGCTGCAGTCGGCTCGTTCGCCATCAGCAATGGCCTGGTGGACGCCAGCCGCATCCCGCACAACGGCATCGCCGTGGTACGCGTATGGCAAGCCAACATCGGCAAGACCATCATCGCCCACGTGCCGATCACCAACGGTGAAGTGCAGGAAACCGGCGATTTCGAACTCGACGGCGTGACCTTTCCAGCGGCGGAAGTGCAGGTCGAATTCCTCGATCCGGCAGCAGAGGAAGAGGGCGGTGGGGGTTCGATGTTCCCTACCGGCAATCTGGTGGATGACCTGGAAGTGCCTGGCGTCGGGACCTTGAAGGCAACCCTGATCAACGCGGGCATCCCGACCATTTTCGTCAATGCCGAAGACATCGGCTACAAGGGCACTGAGTTGCAGGGCGCGATCAACGGCGATCCAAAAGCATTGCTGATGTTCGAAACCATTCGTGCCTACGGCGCACTGCGCATGGGCCTGATCTCCAACATCGACGAAGCGGCCAAGCGCCAGCACACGCCGAAGGTGGCGTTCGTCGCCAAGCCTGCGGACTACGTGTCGTCGAGCGGCAAAGCGGTTGCGGCGGGCGATGTCGACCTGCTGGTGCGCGCGCTGTCCATGGGTAAGTTGCACCACGCGATGATGGGCACGGCGGCAGTCGCCATCGGCACGGCAGCAGCGATTTCCGGGACGCTGGTGAACCTCGCGGCAGGCGGTGTAGAACGCAATGCGGTGCGCTTCGGTCACCCTTCAGGCACCTTGCGCGTCGGCGCCGAGGCCAGCCAGGTGAACGGTGAGTGGACCGTGAAAAAGGCCATCATGAGCCGCAGTGCGCGGGTGTTGATGGAAGGTTTTGTCCGCGTGCCAGGCGACTCGTTCTAACTCACACAACCCCCTGTAGGAGCTGCCGCAGGCTGCGATCTTTTGATCTTGATCTTAAAA
>NZ_APIO01000115.1:0-11527 GCF_000408945.1 Pseudomonas sp. G5(2012) | reverse complement strand
GAATGCCGCCAGGGACGCTCCGCGTTCCGCTGACGACGCATTAATTGAGCCGTGCGCAACGGTGATGCGGAGCGTCACAGGATGAAAACGATCAGGTCAGTCCGCCTCGCATAGCTTTTGCTCTACATTGGCTTTTTGAAGGTTCTGCCCAGTGGGGGCGAGTTCATACACCCAGTCCAAATATGCTGCCATCTGCTGCGCAGGACCTGCGGCCCTGGCTCGGCCACACGATGAAACTGGAAAAAATCCTCTAAACAAAACCATCCCGCCGCTCAGCCACCAACAGCAACGACTGAGGCACGCTGCTCTGCGGGTGCTGCGGCTCTTGTAGCCCCGCCAGCCGGAACCCGGCCATGTCCAGCGCATTGAACCAACTGGACAAGGTTCGCAAGTACCACGGCATCGGTTGCCACTGCCCCTCGAATCCGCCGAAGGTCTCTTCCCGCCAGCCGTCCTGATAGTCGCCCGCAGCCACGGTCCATGGATGCAGCGTCTGGATCACCAGCGCGCCGCCGGGGGCGAGCAGGGCGTTCATGGCTGCGAGCAAGGGGATGATGTCCTGGTGCAGCAAGGCGAAGTTGGCGCAGATCAGGTCGTAGTCGCTGCCGATTGAAACCTTCGAATCCACCAGCTCTTCATAACTGGCCAGGTACACCGTTGAGGCACCGGCCGCCCGCGCTGACTCGACGAGCGTAGCGTCGCCGTCCACGCCGACGACCTCGATGCCTCGTTCCGCCAATGCACGCAACAGCCAGCCCTCGCCACAACCGAGGTCAAGCACGCACTCGGGTTGGCGGCCCATTATCGCCAGCAGGATGGCCTGGTCAGTGACATTGCGGCGGCTTTCAATGGCGCCGGTGCGCACGGCTTCGATCCAGGCGTGGGCGTTGTGGTGCCAGCTCTGGAGGAGTGTGGTTTCGTCGGCAGGCATGGCAATGTCCGAAGTGGTGGGGCTGGATAGAAGCATAGGACAGGTGAACGCAGACCATTGGTCCTGCTGCGGCTGATTGGGACAATGCGCCCTGTGCGTTGTCGAATGGAGTGACAAGCAAAGGTGCATGAGCTGGACGTTGTCGCACCCGCGTTTTGCAATCCTGTTCAGATTGAGAGGTGGACTGATGAACAACATAATCTACATCGTCGGGGTGGTGGTGATCGTCGCGGTGGTCCTGTCGTTCCTTGGGTTTGCATAGCTGGCGTCAACGGGCACCAGCGACGGTCTGAGACAGTCCGTCGCTGAGCTTTAGGTTATCGGTTAAATCGCTCGGCCAGGCTGTGCAGGTACTCGGCCATCCCTTCGAGATCCTGGCTGATGGCCGCGCCTTGCTTGGCCTGCCCCGCACTGTGATCGCACAGTTGAGCAATTCGCGTGATCTGTTGATTGATATCTTCGGTCACGTGACTTTGCTCTTCCGACGCCGACGCCATCTGCTGGCTCATATCGGTGATCCGGCTGACGGCCTGGCTGATACCGACCAAGGCAGCCTGCACCGCCTCGACACGCTGCATGCTGTCGCGAGAAATCTGTTCACCCCGGGTGGCCGTCGTGACTGCGCGATCGGCACCGATGTGCAGGGAAGCGATGATGCCGTGGATCTGTTCGGTTGAGGTGCGGGTGCGTTGGGCAAGGGATCGCACCTCATCGGCAACCACGGCAAAACCGCGACCTTGCTCGCCTGCCCGGGCCGCCTCGATCGCCGCGTTGAGCGCCAGCAGGTTGGTTTGTTCAGCAATCGACGTGATGACATCCACGACGCTGCCGATCGACTGCGTCTCGCTCGCCAACGCATTGACTGCTTGGGCGATTTCGTTGACGGCGGCGTTCATGGCCTCCATGGCGCGCAGGCTTTGTCCGGCCAACTCGCTGCCGTCCCTGGTCAACTGGTCAGCCTCGCAGGCGGCATGCGCGGTGCTGATGACGTTTTGCGTCACTTGCTGGTTGGTGGCCGCCATCTGTGAGATGGCGGCGGCGGACTGATCGGTTTCGCTGCGCTGGCGGTCAAGTGCCTGCGCTTGCAAGCCGGACAACTCGGATGATTGCGCCGCCTTGGCCTTTACACTGACCCCGGCATCCACGAGTCGACTCAAGGCTGTCTGCAAGCGGGCTTTCTCACTGAGCATGGCCATGTCCAGTTGCCCCTGGGGACCATGGTTATCGCTGTAGGTGAGTGCGACCAAGCGGTCGGCAAAAGCTTTCGGATGCTCGGCCAGGGTGCGCTGTATGGCGTTGCGTTGTCGGGACACGATCAGGAACCAGGCAATCCCCAGGCTCACTACCAGCACCCCTTGGGCCGCCGCTTTTTCCAGCCACTGATCAGCCAGCAGTGAAACCGTGGTTGCCATCAGTAATGGCCAACCCTGTTGCAGCGGCCGGAAAATCCGCGCACTCAGCGCGACGATCGGCTTGCCGGCGCGCATCCTTGCATAAAGCGCGCTTGCCCTGCGCACCTGGTCGCGACTGGGCACCGAACGAACCGACTCGTAACCGCTCAGGCGGCCGTTTTCATAGATGGGCGTGACGTAGGCACTGACCCAATAGAAATCACCATTCTTCGCACGATTTTTCACAATCCCCATCCAGGGCTTGCCTTGCTTGATGGTGTGCCACATATGCACGAATACCCCGGGCGGCATGTCGGGGTGCCGGACCAGATTATGCGTCTGACCAACCAGTTCGTCGTAGGTGAAACCGCTGATGTCGACAAACGCGTCATTGCAGTAAGTGATTCGGCTATCGAGATCGGTGGTGGAGATCAGGCGTTGATCGGCGGGGAATAATCTTTCATGGTCGGTTACGGGCAAATTCACACGCATAAAATGCGATCCCTATACGGATTTTTATTATGGTCTGGAACAGGTAAATCAAAAAATACGCGATGTGTTCTACGCGTATCCCGCGAGCGCCGACCCCGCATCGGACGACACTTTCTTTTCATTTGATGACAGGGGTGCCCTGCGTTTTTCTCGGCCTACAAAACCGGTGCCCAAGTCAACCTTACTCCTTTCCATGAGTTGGTTAGCCTGCTCACGAATTGGCCTGGTATTTGCTATCAATTAGCCATCTGAGTGTCGCAATGGACGAAGTAGATGTCGCTATCAAGTAATTTCATGCAATTGTCCGCCAACGAAAAACGCTGGCTACCCTGGTTCGGCAAGACTGGAAAACTCACGATGGGCTGGTCGTGCTGGCTCAATCGCTCGGCTTATCCGGTGATCGAGCAAACCTTCGAGGCCATCGCTGAAACCCGAGTGCAGTTGCTGCAGAACTGGACGCGCGAGAAGTGGGAGCACCTGGCGGAGCTGGCGGAACACCTGAGTGCTGATTTCGCCAGCCTCGACAGCACTTCATTGGTGGACAAGCTCGTCCAGGCGGAGGATTTTTCGGAGTTGTTTGTCGTTGACGCCAGCGGCAGTGTCATCGTTTCAACCTGGAGCCAGCGCGGCAAAGCTCGGCTGGAGCACACCCGCGCATTGGCGCAAGGATTGAAGGCGCCGTTCCTTCATGGCCCTTACAGCGATCTGCTGACCTTGCAAATCGGCCCCTCGTCTTCGCGCTTCTTTGATGAAGTCACGCTGATGTTCTATCAGCCCCTGAGGGTCGATGGAAAAGTCCTGGGCTGCCTCTGCGGCCGCATACCCAACGATGTGTTGGGCGATCTTATCCAGCGTGAGGCCGGGCACATTTTTGCCGAGTCGGGTGACAATTACCTGTTCATGGCGCAATCGCGTTTCGATCCCGCCATTGAGCCCGGTACCGCATTGTCACGCTCACGTTTCGAGGACGGCACCTTCAGCCACGGTGAAAATCTGAAGAGTGGCGTACACACCCCCTGGAAGACCGTGCAGATCCAGCGGCACACCGAGCTTGAGCTGCGCTTCACCGACCCGGCGACGCAACAACTGCATCCCGGCGTACGCGAGACTATCCGCAAGGGCTCCAACCTCTTCGTGACGTATCCCGGTTACTCCGACTACCGGCACATTCCAGTGGTGGGCAAGGGCGTTACCTTCCAGTTGCCAGGGTCACCGGACCGCTGGGGCATGATGTGCGAGGCCGACCTGGAGGAGGTCTACCGCCGGCGCTCGCTCAGCCACGGCTTGATGAAGCCCTACATCGCGACCATGACTGGACTCTTCGCCTGTAATTTCCTGGTCCAGCATTACAGTGGCCTGGACCAGGGCATGATTGATACCGTCGAGGTCTTGAGCATGGCTGGCGCCGCGCTCCTGTTCAGCCGGCTCGGGCCCAAGCGCCTGGCGGCAAGGTTGAACGAGATGACAGGCGTGATCCGGACCATTGCCGAAGGCGAGGGTAACCTGCGTCAGCGCCTGGACATCAAGCGCATGGCCAATGATGAGACGGGCGACATGGGGCGCTGGATCAACAGTTTCATCGACCATCTGGACTCGGTGGTAGGGCAAGTGGTGAAGGCCAGCAGCAGCGTCGGCACCACCAATCAGATGATGCTCGGACGCAGCCAGCAAGCCAGTGACACTTCCAGCGAAGTCTCCGAAGCGGTGCATCGCATGATGCTGATCGTCGAAGACCAACTGGGCGAGATCCAGCAGGCTTCTGCCAGCGCCGAACAAATGAAACAGGCGATGGATGAAGTTGTTACCCGTGCCCGCGAGCAATTTCTGGCCGTGCAGCAAGGCACACAATCCATTCGCGATGTGGTCGAACGTTCTTCATCGAGCGTGCAGTTGCTCGACAGCAGGATGACCCAGATCGGCAAGATCACCGGCCTGATCAGCGACATCACCAACCAGACCAATCTGCTGGCGCTCAATGCGGCCATCGAGGCCGCACGCGCAGGGGAACATGGGCGAGGTTTTGCAGTGGTCGCCGACGAGGTACGCAGCCTCGCTTCACGCACCTCCCGGGCGGCCGATGACATTCGGCAGATGGTCGAAGGCCTGCAGAACGAAACGCAAAAAGCCGTCAGCTTCATGGAGGAGGGCGTCAAGGACGTCGATAACAGCCTGCGCCTGGCCGAGGATGCCTCTTCGGAAAACGTGCAGCTGCATCAGGCGGTAGAGAGCATGTTTGCGATCATCCAGCAGCTCAATACTCGTAGCCTCGACTGCGGCCAGACGATCAAGAAGGTCGACCACTGCTCCACGCAAATGCGCCAGACCGTGGTGGTGCTGCAAAACAGTGCCGAAACGGTCAGGCTCAATGCCAATAAACTGCAGAAGCTGGTGGGGCAGTTCGAGGTGAGCGGCAATGGCGCGAGAGTAGCGGCTGTTTGAGTCCGTACGCCGGTGTATTCGGTGCTGATTGATATACCTTGAAATGAGCCTGTTATTCCATAAAACAAGTACTAACGATTTTTATATTGCGTTTTAATCTAATCAGTTATTTTCGATTGATTGGAGTACTTGTCTTTGAAAAGCAAAGCGTTTTTACCCCTTGGCCTGGCCTTGCTGACTCTCTGCTCAACAGCGTCCGCAGGGGCCATCCTTGATCGCGTCACGCAAAAAGGCGAGTTGACCGGCGTCCTGATGGAGAGTTATCCGCCGTTCTCTTTTCTCAACGAGCAAAACCAGTTGGACGGGTTTGACGTGGATGTGGCCAAGGCGGTTGCCCAACGTCTTGGCGTGAAGCTCAAGCTGGAAACACCATCCTGGGATGTCATCGCCGCCGGTCACTGGAACGGTCGTTATGACATCTGCGTGTGCTCGATGACGCCGAGCAAGGCCCGCGCCGAAGTATTCGATTTCCCTGTCGAATACTACCAGTCGCCGGCGGTGATCGTGGTGAATGCCAGTGACAACAAGATCACGGCAGGCAAGGATTTGTCTGGCAAAAAAATCGGGGTGATCAGCGCCTCGACATATGAAGCCTACCTGAACAAGGACCTGGTGATCGAAGGTGCCGAAGACAAGCCTTTGAGTTTTCCTTTCGATAATGTCCAGGTGGCGCCGTACGACAACGAGACCGTTGCCTTCCAGGACCTGGCACTGGGTACAGGCGTGCGCCTTGACGCGATGGTCACCAACCTGATCACGGCCCGCGAGCGTATCGCCCAGGACCCTCGCTTCAAGATTGCTGGCGATGCGCTGTATGCCGAACCGAACGTGGTGGCGATTGAAAAGGGCGATGCGCAATGGAACGCCAAGGTGACCGAAGTCATTGGCCAACTGAAGGCTGACGGAACGCTGGGCAACATTTCGCAGAAGTGGATCGGTGCCGACATCAGCCAATGACAGCCCAGAACCCATACCCGGCCAAAGCGACGGTGGCCGCCGAAACCGAGAAGCGTCGTGTTCACCTGTTATCGGGATTTCGCACGCGCCTGTATCTGACGTGGGCGACGCTGTTGGGATTGTGCGTCATGTTTTTCATGAGCTTCGATCTGAAGTTCTCGATCATTCTGGAGAGGTTGCCGAATCTGCTTGGGCTGCACCTGGGGCCGAACGGTTTCCTGCAAGGCGCCGCGCTGACGTTGTTCCTATGCTTGTGTTCGATCTGCCTGTCCTTGCTGCTGGGCTTCGTGACGGCGCTTGCACGACTGTCACGCAGCGCAGTGGCTTACGGCATCGCCAGTTTCTATGCCTCTTTTTTTCGCGGCACGCCGCTGCTGATCCAGATCCTGCTGATTTACCTGGGCTTGCCGCAACTGGGCGTCGTACCTGGCGCTATCAGTGCGGGGATCATTGCGCTTTCGCTTAATTACGGGGCTTACCTCAGCGAGATCTTTCGTGCCGGTATCCAGGCGGTAGCCCCCGGACAACGGGAAGCGGCGATGGCGTTGGGCCTCAGGCCGGCAGCGACTTTTTTGCACATCATCTTGCCGCAAGCGATGCGCACGATCATCCCGCCGACAACCAGTCAGTTCATTTCAATGCTCAAGGACTCATCGCTGATCTCAGTGATGGGTGTTTGGGAGGTCATGTTCCTGGCGCAGTCCTATGGACGGTCTTCTTATCGATACATCGAAATGCTCACCACCGCCGCCGTCATCTATTGGTTGCTGTCCATCGGGCTTGAACTGATCCAGCACCGCCTTGAACGCCACTACGGCAAAGGTTTCAAGAACCCGCGTTGAAGTTTGCCCTGTTACTTATTTAATCAGGAACCACGATGTCCGATCCAACTCCTCTTCTGTTTGCGCTCTATGAGCAAGCCAGCGTGGGCTGT
Source organism: Pseudomonas sp. G5(2012) (assembly GCF_000408945.1). Lineage (NCBI taxonomy): Bacteria > Pseudomonadati > Pseudomonadota > Gammaproteobacteria > Pseudomonadales > Pseudomonadaceae > Pseudomonas > Pseudomonas sp. G5(2012). The sequence continues at coordinate 4,383 of NZ_APIO01000115.1, read as the reverse complement.
GGCGGTGCGCCAAGCCTTTGGACTCACCCGGCTGATGAACGCCTGGCAATCAATTCCCTCGGCTACTGGTCGAACCTGGCGCGCATTGCTGACCAGGCGCACCTCGATATGCTGTTTTTTGGCGATGTACTGGGTTTCTACGACGTGTTTGGCGGCAACGCTGATGCGGCGATGAAATGGGCCGTTGAAGCACCGGCCAATGACCCGCTGATGATCATCCCGGCGTTGGCCGCCGTCACGCAGAACCTGGCCTTTGGCGTTACCGTGACCACCAGCTACGAACATCCCTTTACCCATGCCCGACGCTTCAGCACCCTGGATCACCTCACCAATGGCCGGGTCGGCTGGAATATCGTCACTTCATACCTGTCCAGCGCCGCCCGCAACTTCGGCCTGGAGCAAATGATCAAGCACGATGACCGGTATGAGCGCGCCGAAGAATTCCTGGATGTGGCCTACAAACTCTGGGAGGGCAGTTGGGCCGACGACGCTGTGGTCGCGGACAAGACGCGCCAACTCTACGCCCGGGGCGAGCGCGTGCGTGCGATCAATCATGCGGGTGAGCATTACCGCGTGGCCGGGCCGCACCTGACCTCGCCATCGCCACAACGCACGCCGTTGCTGATCCAGGCGGGCTGGTCGGGGCGCGGTCGTGAATTCGCCGCCAAACACGCCGAGTTGATTTTCGTTGCCAAGTCCAACCCCCAGGAGATTCGCTTGGGGCTGGAGGAAATCCGGGCCAAGGCCCAGGCACGCGGTCGTCACCGTGAAGATGTAAAGTCGCTGACGGTGTTGCGTATTGTCACCGCTAAAACAGAAATCGAAGCCCAGCGCAAATATGACGAGTTGCAAAGCAACTATCACCTGCAGGCACAGCTTGTGAGTTACGCGGGTGATACCGGTATTGATATCGGCCGCTACGCCGACAATGAGGCACTGTCCACCCACACCGAAGGCATGACTTCCTACGTGGTGCATCCTGATGGCAGTGGTAAACCCTTGACCGCGGGTGACGTCAAACAGCGTTTTGCAAAGGTCACCCGAGGTAGCGATCTTATCCTGGTGGGCACGCCACACCAGGTGGCCGAGCGCATCGAGGAGCATGCGCGAATCTCCGGCACCAGCGGCTACATGCTTAACCCGCTGATCAGTCCCGGCAGCCTTGAGGATTTCGTTGAACTGGTCATCCCCGAGTTGCAAAAGCGCGGGCTATACCGCACCCGGCCGCAAAGTGGCACCTTGCGTTCACGGTTGCGCGCCGACGGTTCGAGTCATTTGCCTGCCTCGGCTTATGGCGCCTCGTTCCGTTTTGACTGAGTGTTGCAGGCGGATGCGCAGTTGAGGTCAAACGGCACATGCGCCTGCACCCCGGTTGCCAGCGTCGTCATCGCCTGGCGATGAAAGGAACGCCCCCGCGCGATGGCGCCGGGGCGCGATTGTGTTGGTCCTTGTCCTTCAATGCGTCGCGACAGGTTGGCTAGCCGGTGCATCGGCTTGGGTGCGAATGATCAAGAGTGCTGCCGCTGCTATCGCCAACGGCACGATCAGCGCTGAGTAATAACCGGCAGGACCTCCGTGCTCCAGAAACCAGCCGCCGCTTGCCGATCCGATGATGGCGCCCACCCGGCCCAGTCCAATCGCCCAGCCGGTTGCGGTTGCCCGCAATGCGGTGGGATACGCCTGGGCAACCATGTAGTTCAAGACGATTTGCTGCCCACCAATGCCCAGGCCTGCGAGACCTGCGAGGGTGAACACCAGCGCCCAATGGGTGCCGCTATTCGCCAAGCCCAGGCACAGGGCAATACCGAAGACAAACAAGGCCAGCAGCAATAGCCGAACGTTGATTTTCGGCAAGATGATTGACAGCGGAATGGCACACACGACAAACACGGCGTTGACCGCAACAGTGCCCATGGGTGCCTGCTCTGCCGGCAGTCCCGTTGCTTTGAGAACAGTGGGTAGCCAGGATAGGAACATGAACCATGCCACCCAGTTGAAAAGGTAGACCGTCCATATGCCAAAGGTATTGCGCGCCAGGCCGCCAGAGAACAGGGAGGTGACGCTGGTTTTTACATCGGCCTCCGGGACGCTGTAGGTGCTGCCCGGGAGCGTTGGGTTCCTGGTGATGCTGGCGACAATTTTCCCGATCTTCTCAACGCTGCCATGGGTCCGTTGCCGGGTCAGGAAATACAACGACTCCGGCAGTGCGAACATCAAGACCACCACCAGTACCAGTGGCACGATACCGCCAACGGCAAAGATGCCTTGCCATCCAATCGAGGGCAGCATTTTCGCAGCCAGCAATCCGCCAAGAATGGCGCCAGCGGGCAAACCGAGCAGGACCGTGGTCATGATCGTGCCGCGTTGTCTTGCGCTGCCATACTCGGCGGCGAGCGAGAGAACCACGGGTGTCGCACCGCCCATGCCAAGCCCGGCGATAAAGCGCAAGACCAGGATCTGCTCGGTAGTCTGGGCAAATGCCGTTGCCAGGGAGGCGAAACCGAACAAGGCAACCGACCCGATAATGGCGGGCCGGCGGCCGAATTTGTCGCCCATCAGGCCCAGTACCATGGCACCGAGCACCATGCCGACAATTCCGGCGGTCAGGATGGGCGCCAAGGCGCCTGCGCCGAGTCCGAAGGCCTCAGTGATCGAGGGACCGGTAAAGGCAATGGCTTGGGTATCGAATCCATCAAGAATGGTGACGAAAAAACAAAGGGCGAAAACCCGCCACTGAAAAGAGCTGACTCGAGTGCTATCGATCAGCTCGGGAATTGAATAATGAGTGCTCATGACTGCTCCATTCAGTAAGGCATTTTTTATAGTTTTTACGCGCAGGCAGACCCTGCCGAATCACAGGCTAAGTGTGATGTCCGGTGGGGTCTAATATCATTTGGGTGCTAAGCGATACCTTGGAGGTATGGTAGGCAGGCGCCAGCGAGGCACTTGTCATTGAAAAGATTTACGGGCTGAAGAAAAGCAAAACGCGCAGTTCGAAACTGCGCTGTAGTAACGGGTCTGAGCGAAGGGCGAAAGCATCCAGGCCAGTGTGCCTGCCATTTTATTGGCTGGAGCGAATGGCCCCTCCATCAATCAACAGGTTCTGCCCGGTCAGGTAGCCCGCGTGACTGCTGCATACGAAGGCGCAAAGAGCACCGAACTCCTCGGGTGAGCCGAAGCGTTTAGCGGGAATTTGGCTACGGCATTCGTCGAGGAATGCTTCACTGTCCTGGCCCAGTTCCTGCGCGGCGGCGACCAGGTTGTCACGCAGCCGATCGGTGTCGAACGAGCCCGGTTGCAGGTTGTTGATCGTCACGTTACGACTGGCAATGTTTTCCTGCCGGGCAAGCCCTGCGACAAACCCAGTCAGGCCACTGCGTGCACCGTTGGACAGGCCCAGGCTCTCGATAGGCGACTTGACCGCACTCGAGGTGATGTTGATGATGCGGCCGAATCCGCGGGTCGCCATGCCGTCTACCGTTGCCTTGATCAACTCGATAGGGGTCAGCATGTTGGCGTCGAGCGCCTTGAGCCAGGCATCGCGGTTCCAGTCGCGGAAATCCCCGGGAGGAGGGCCTCCAGCGTTGTTGATCAAGATGTCGAAATGCTCATGGGCCGCGAGGGCTGCCGCACGCCCCTCTGGTGTTGCAATGTCGCCGGCGACGGCGATCACAGTCACTTCAGGATTCAACGACCTGAGCTGACGGGCCGTTTCATTCAGTGCCTGTTCGCCTCGGGCAGTGATCACCACGTTCACGCCTTCGCTGACGAGTGCCTGGGCGCAGGCTTTACCCAGGCCTTTGCTGGCAGCGCACACCAGCGCCCAGCGTCCTGCTATTCCAAGGTTCATGCGTGTGTTCCTGTAAGAAAAAAGCTCAAGTGAAGGGGCAATACTGTTCACTCAAGCATGGGGTTGTAGTTAAGAACTGGATTGGGTGTGTATCCATTCCTGCGGTAACGGCCACTTATGATTTCGCCCTTACGGCGACTCCCTTTTTCAAGCGCCGGTACGGACCGGACACATGGTTAACGGGGCGCCAAAAACAAAGCGAGGCGGCCTTATAGACGACCTGATCTTTGCGGATACCCCCAATCCCCTGTGGGAGCCAGCCTGCTGGCGATTGACGTTAACGATAACGCGCCCCGTCTGGATGAACGCGGTGCCTGGAAGTCCATCGTCGGAACGCCGCCCGGAGCAGGCTCGCTCCCACAATGGGATCGCAGACACACCTGCAATCAGGTCGGCGATAAGGCCGCCTCGCTTTTGCTTTTGCTTTTGCTTTTGCTTTTGATTTTCTTGCCCCTCGCGGCGGGCGGCGTTCCGTTTTTCCAAGTGACCCGCTGTAAAAGCGGAACCCTAGGTGGCCGTTACCGCAGGAATGG
>NZ_APIO01000114.1:0-59875 GCF_000408945.1 Pseudomonas sp. G5(2012) | reverse complement strand
CCTGCGGCAGCTCCTACAAAGGAACGCAGCGTGCATGCTCAACTATCGACAATTGCATTACTTCTGGGTGGTGGCCAAGACGGGCAGCATCGTGCGCGCTTGCGAGCAACTGAACCTGACGCCACAAACCATCAGCGGGCAGATCTCGCTGCTCGAACAAACCTATGGCATTGAATTGTTCCGCCGGGTGGGTCGACAGCTTGAGCTGACGGAGGCAGGCCGGCAAACCTTGCCTTACGCCGAGCAAATGTTTCAGTTGGGGGGCGAACTGGAATTGATGCTGCGCGCGCAGCCCAACGAGCAGCAGATCCTGTTTCGCGTGGGCGTGGCCGACGTGGTGCCCAAATCCATCGTCTATCGCCTGATCGCGCCGACCATGGAGTTGAGTGAGCCACTGCGCATCACCTGCCGCGAAGACAAGCTCGAACGGCTGTTGGCCGACCTGGCCATCCAGCGCCTGGACCTGGTGATCTCCGACAGCCCGATGCCATCACACCTGGACATCAAGGGCTACAGCCAGAAACTCGGCGAATGCGGGATCAGTTTCTTCGCCACTGCCGAATTGGCGGCGCGCTATGGCCAGGACTTCCCCCGTAGCCTGCACGGCGCGCCCCTGCTGATTCCCGGGCCGGAAACCGTGGTGCGCAGCCGTTTGCAACGCTGGTTCGCCGAGCAGCAGATCCAGCCGCAGATCGTCGGCGAGTTCGACGACAGTGCCTTGATGCAGGCGTTCGGCCAATCCGGCAGCGGAATCTTCATCGGCCCGAGCGTGATCGCCAACGAAGTGCAGCGCCAATACGGCGTGCAAGTGATTGGCCAGACCGACGCGGTCAGCGAGTCGTTCTACGCCATTTCAGTGGAGCGCAAGGTCAAGCACCCTGGCATTGTCGCCATTACCGAAGGTGCCCGACGCGAGTTGTTTACCGAACTGTAAAGCCTCAGGCGCAGACTTCCCGGGGCTTGAACGTCATCAGGGCGATGGCCAGCAGGATTGAGGCGAGGATAAAAGCCGCTGCCGCGAAGCCAAGGCCTTGCAGCCCTACGCTGTCGATCACCCGCCCGCCGATCATCGCTCCCAGGCCAATACCCAGGTTGGCGCCGGCAATGTTCAGCGAAGCGGCGAACGCCGGCGCTTCAGGCGCGGCCTTCATCAGGCGCACGTGACTGACCAGGAACATCGCCGCCTGGGCCACGCCCCAAATGCCCATCGCCGCGGCCAGACCGAGGGGCGAATGAATGTTCGGCACCAATGCCACCAGGCCGGCAATCATGAACGCACAGAACATCATCGACGCCATCAGCGGGTGACGATCCACCGCACGACCGCCCAGCGAGTTGCCGATCAACCCGACCGCGCCGAAGCCCATCAGGCACCAGCCAACCACGGTGCCGTTGAACCCGGCCAGGCGCTCAAGGATATCGGCCAGATAGGTGTAGGCCGTGAACATGCCGCTGAACACAATCACCGACAGCAACACATGACCCAGCATCAGCGGGCTGCGCAGGATCTTCAATTGCGACAGCAAACTCACCTGATGCTGGTGCAGGTTGGTTTTCGGCAAGTAGATAAACAGCAGCAGTGCCTTGGCAAAGGCGATGACCGCCAGAATGGCGAAAGCACTGCGCCAGCCGAACGCATCGGAAATCAACGTGCCCACGGGAATGCCGAACACCGTGGCACAGACAATGCCGAAGCCGATCTTGGCAATGGCGCGGCCGGCGTAATCGGGACCGACGATGTCCACCGCGGTCTCACTGGCCAGCGCCCAGAACACCGGCAATCCCAGCGCCGGAATCAACCGGGCAAGCGCCATGACCCAGATGTTCGGCGCCAGTGCGGCCAGGGTGTTGGCCAGGCCAAACATGATCAACACCGAGATAAACAGCTTGCGCCGCTCGAAGCGGGCGAAGTACGCCGTGAGGAACGGTCCGAATGCGGCGACAGTGAAGGCAAACAGGGTGACCAGCAAACCAGCTTGCGGGATGCTGACGTCCAGGTCCCGGGCAATGGCCGGTAACAGGCCGACGATAACGAATTCCGTGGTCAGCACCGTGAAGCCGGCGGCAGACAACAGAAGAATGGGCAACAGCATGCAAAACTCCAGAAAACGACAACACCAGCGATAGCCCGAAGGCCCACTGGCAGACATGAAAATGAGGATGGCGAATATTAACAGAGTGATTGCGCACGCGGTTGCCCGAACCTGCAAATCGCGTCGCTTAGTCGAGCGGCAGTTCGTCACAGGCCTGAAGGATTCTTCCTACGCTGTGATAAAGTCCGCGCCCTGCAAAACGTACACCCAGCGCTCATCGACCTTTCATGACGTCGATAGCGCGACCCTCTTCGGTTTCCTGCCTGAAGCTGCTCTGCAGCAGCGGTGAAACCTTGCACTTATAAAAATCCGAGATGCCGTTTTATGACTGCTTCAGCCCCTTCTTTATTGCAACGCTTGAAACGCCTGAGCCTGGTCACGCAAATCGTGATCGGCCTGATCGCCGGTATCGCCCTGGCCTCGTTCGCGCCTGAAGCGGCGAAATCCACGGCGTTCATCGGCAAAGTCTTCGTCAGCGCGCTCAAGGCGGTCGCGCCGATTCTGGTGTTCGTGTTGGTCATGGCATCGATCGCCAACCATAAGCACGGCCAGGAAACCCATATCCGGCCAATTCTGTTCTTGTACCTGCTGGGGACTTTCGCTGCCGCCGTGGTCGCGGTGGTTGCCAGCATGATGTTCCCGTCCAGCCTGGTGCTGTCGACCCATGACGTTGCAGTGTCCGCGCCGGGCGGAATTGGTGAAGTGCTGCAAAGCCTGCTGCTGAGCGTGGTCGACAATCCGGTCAGCGCCTTGATGAACGCCAATTTCATCGGCATCCTGGCGTGGGCCATCGGCATGGGCATCGCCATTCGCCATGCCGGCGACACCACCCGTGAAGTGCTGGGCGACTTGTCCAACGGCGTGACGGTGATCGTGCGCCTGGTGATCTGCTTCGCGCCGCTGGGGATCTTCGGCCTGGTGGCCTCGACCCTGGCTACCTCCGGTTTCGGCGCCTTGATCGGCTACGCGCAACTGCTGGCCGTACTGCTCGGCTGCATGCTGTTCGTGGCGTTGGTAATGAACCCGCTCATCGTGTTCTGGAAACTGCGCCGCAACCCGTATCCGCTGGTGCTGACCTGCCTGCGCGAAAGCGGCATAACCGCGTTCTTCACCCGCAGCTCGGCGGCGAACATTCCGGTCAACCTGGAACTGAGCAAGCGCCTGGGCTTGCACGAAGACACCTATTCGGTGTCGATCCCGCTCGGCGCCACCATCAACATGGCCGGCGCGGCGATCACCATCACCGTGCTGACCCTGGCAGCCGTGCACACCCTGGGCATCGCCGTGGACATCCCGACCGCCATCCTGCTGAGCGTCGTTGCGGCAATCTGCGCCTGTGGCGCCTCGGGCGTGGCCGGTGGTTCGTTGCTGCTGATCCCGCTGGCGTGCAGCCTGTTTGGCATCCCGAGCGAAATCGCCATGCAGGTGGTGGCGGTCGGCTTCATCATTGGCGTGCTGCAGGACTCGGCCGAGACTGCGCTGAACTCGTCTACCGATGTGCTGTTCACCGCGGCTGCTTGCCTGGGCGAAGAACAGAAAGTCCAAAGATTGGCGTAACGCTGCAGACTCTGTGGGAGCGGGCTTGCTCGCGAAGGGGTCGTCAGCTTCAACATTAACGTTGCCTGACACACCGACTTCGCGAGCAAGCCCGCTCCCACAGGTCCGGTGCTGAGCATGAAAAATGATCGCCCACGAAAAAGCCCGCCCAGGCGCAAACCTGGGCGGGCTTTTTTGCAGCTGGACGGTTTAGAACGCGCCCATGTAGTCGCGCTTGCCCACTTCCACGCCGTTATGACGCAGCAGCGCATAGGCGGTGGTGACGTGGAAGAAGAACTGCGGCAGGCCGTAGGTCAGCAGGTAAGCCTGGCCGGAGAAACGCTTCTCTTTCGGCGTGCCTGGGCGGGTTACGATCTCGATGCCCTCCTTGCCGTTGATCTGCTCGGGCGTGAACTCGCCGATGTAGGCCAGGACCTTGGCGATCAGTGCTTGCAGTTCGGCGAAGGTGGTTTCGCTGTCGTCGTATTTCGGCAGTTCGACTTCAGCCAGACGGGAAGTCACGCCTTTGGCGAAATCAACGGCGATCTGCACCTGACGTACCAGTGGGAACATGTCCGGGTACAGGCGCGCTTGCAGGAAAGCGTTCGGGTCGATGTTTTTCGCAGTGGCGTGGGCCTCGGCTTTTTTCAGCACGTCGCTCAGGGCGTTGAGCATTTGCTGGAAAACAGGAACGGAGGCGTCGTACAGGGAAATAGTCATGGCAGTCTCGTGTGATGACAGGAGGAAAACGTCGGCCGATTATAGCCGTGCGCGGTCCTCCCGAGATCGCTCTTTTTGCTACTTGCCCGCACGCGCCTCCCGAGGCATGCCCAAGGCGCGCTCGGCAATGATGTTGCGCTGGATCTCGTTGCTGCCGCCATAGAGGGTGTCGGCGCGGCTGAACAGGTACAGAGACTGCAGCCGAGTCAGTTGATAAGGCGCAGCTTCGAGCAGTTCTGCCTCGGCGCCCAGTACGTCCATCGCCAGCTTGCCGAGGCTGGCATGCCAGGTCGACCAGAACAGCTTGTAGATGGTCGCCTCCTTGCGCAGCGATCCATCCTGGCTTCCCGAGAGCATGCGCAGCGAGTTGTAGCGCATGATCCGCAACCCACTCCAGGCCTCGGCCAGGCGTTGGCGCAGGATCGGATCGCGGGCAGCCCCGTTGCGCTTGGCGATGGCGATGATTTCGTTGAGTTCGTTCTGGAACTGCATCTGTTGGCCGAGGGTCGACACGCCGCGCTCGAACCCCAGCAACGCCATGGCGATTTTCCAGCCGTCGCCCGGCGCGCCGATAATATTGGCGGCGTCGGTGCGGGCGTCATCGAAGAACACTTCGTTGAACTCCGAGGTGCCGGTCAGTTGCTCGATCGGTCGCACGGTGATTGAAGCCTGGGCCATCGGGACCAGCAGGAAAGACAAACCTCGATGGCCGACGCTGCCCGGTTCAGTGCGAGCAATCACAAAGCACCAATCCGATTCATGGGCCAGGGAGGTCCAGACTTTCTGCCCGTTGATCACCCAACTGCCGGTCGCTTCGTCCAGCGTCGCGCGGGTCTTGACGTTGGCGAGGTCGGAGCCGGCCCCTGGCTCGGAATAGCCCTGGCACCAGAAGCTCGTGCCGTTGACGATCCCAGGCAGAAAACGCTGTTGCTGCTCGACCGTGCCGAATGCGGCAATAGTCGGCCCGGCCAGGCCTTCACCGATATGCCCCATGCGCCCTGGGCCGCCAGCGCGGGCGTACTCTTCGTGAAAAATCACCTGCCGCGTGATCGACAGCCCACGCCCGCCATGCTTAGGCGCCCAGCCGACGCATGTCCAGCCGCCCTCGGCCAGTTTACGCTCCCAGGCTTTGCGCTCTTGGGGAAACATGTGCTCATCGCCAGGGCCACCGCGAAAACGCAGGGACTCGAATTCGCCACAGAGGTTGGCGCTCATCCAGTCGGCGACTTCCTGGCGAAAGCACTCGTCTTGCTCGCTGAAACTGATTTTCATGGTTGCTCTCCAAGAATCACCGCGGCGATCCGCTCGCGATGCCAGGCCGGCAGCCCGAGGAAGCTCTCGCTGGCGCGGGCGCGCTTGAAGTAGAGGTGTGGGTCATATTCCCAAGTGAAACCGACGCCGCCATGCAACTGGATCGACTCGGACGCGCAGTGGAAAAAGGTTTCCGAGCACTGCGCCTTGGCCAGCGCTGCTGCCAGCGGCAGTTCGCCCGCCACGTCGGCATCGCCCCGGGGATCAAGGGCTTCCTGAGCGACGCACGCCGCGTAGTAGCAGGCCGAACGCGCGCATTCGACTTGCAGCATCATGTCCGCGGCACGGTGTTTGAGGGCCTGGAAACTGGCGATGGGGCGACCGAACTGCTGACGCTCCTGCATGTAGGCCACGCTGAGGTCGAGCACCTGCTGCGCGCCGCCGGTCTGTTCGGCAGCCAGGCCGATGCAGGCCAGTTGCAGGACCTGCTCCAGGTGCGGCCAGCCGTTGCCGAATGTACCCAGCAGGCAGTCGGCTTCGAGGTACAGGCCCTTGAGCTCGATGCGAGCCTGGCGCCGGGTCTGGTCCATGGTCGGCAGCATTTGCCGCTCGATGCCCGCCCGCGCGGCGTCAATGGCGAACAGACTGATGCCCGCCTCGCCGGTCGATCCGGGTTGCCGTGCGGCAATGATCAAGAGGTCGGCGCCATGGCCATCCAGTACATGCTTGAGCGTGCCGTCGAGGACAAAACCGTCGCCCTCAGCCACCACCGTGGCCTGGACATCGCCGGCCGACCAGCCGTTGGCACTGCTGAACGCCAGGGTCGCGGTCAGGCTGCCGTCGGCAATCGAAGGCAACCAACGCTGCTTCTGTTCATCATTGGCGGCCAGCAATAACGCTGGCGTGGCCATGCAAGCAGTGGCGAAAAACGGCGAGCACAACAATCGCCGCCCCATCTGCTCCAGCAGGATTGCCAGCTCGACGAAGCCCAGCCCGAGGCCGCCATAGGCTTCGGGAATATGGATCGCGGGCCAGCACATTTCCTGGCATAACCGCTGCCAGAGGGCCTCGTCGAAACCCCGTTCGCTGACCATTGCCGCGCGCACGGCGGCCGAATCCGACACATCGGCGAGCAAGCCCTCGGCCGATGAGCGGATCATTTCCTGTTCGTCGCTGAATGCAAACTCCATCGCGGCGCCTTCTGCTCGTCTGGTGGGGCACGCGTGGCGCAACACCCCTTTGAACATGAAGTCTGCCGCTGTGCGGGCGCGGTGAAATCGTCAGCCTTGCCTAGTCCGAACGAGCGATGCCGTGGACAATGAAGCGCTGCACGCAGGCAAGGCTCGACTAACCTCCATCAACGAGGTCTTATAAGCCGAGAAAATCCTGACCAACCCTTAGCGAGGTTCCAGACACTGTGAGTACTGAGCAAGAAACGACTTTCGACGAACCACGCCTGAACAGCACGGAAATCCGCATTCTGGGTTCCCTGATCGAAAAACAGGCCACCAGCCCGGAAACCTACCCGCTGACCCTCAATGCCCTGGTGATTGCCTGCAATCAGAAAACCAGCCGCGAGCCGGTGATGAACCTCACCCAGGGCCAGGTTGGCCAGAGCCTGCGCGCCCTCGAAGGACGCGGCTTCGCCAGACTGGTGATGGGCAGCCGCGCCGATCGCTGGGAGCACAAGGTCGACAAGGCACTGGAACTGGTGCCAGCGCAGGTGATCCTGACCGGGCTGATGTTTCTGAGGGGACCGCAGACGGTCAACGAACTGCTGACCCGCAGCGGGCGCATGCATGATTTCGAGGATGCGGAGCAGGTCGTGCATCAGCTGGAACGCCTGATCGCCCGTGGCCTGGCAGTGCTGATCCCGCGTCAGGCCGGACAACGCGAAGATCGTTATACCCACGCACTGGGTGATCCGGCGGATATCGAAGCGATCCTCGCGGCCCGCCAAAACGCGCCGGAGCGTGGTGCTGGCGGCGCGGTATCGGTTGAACGAATCGAGGAGCTCGAAGCACGAATTGCCGCGCTGGAAGAGCGCTTGGCACGCCTCGAATAAAGGGGCGAGCCTTTGCGGGCGGCAATTGCGGCTGCCCGTCAATCAATAGGCAAGGCTGCTGCGGGCAAACTCCACGGCTTTTTGAAACTGCTCATCGGTCGGGCGCACACCGGTATAAAGCACGAATTGCTCCAGTGCCTGGATCGCAATCACTTCGAGCCCGGTGATGACATGTTTGCCCTCGGTACGAGCGCGCACGATCAGCGGAGTTTCCGCAGGAACCGCGACGACATCGAAGACGATATCCGCAGCCGCAATGGCATGGGCATCGAACGCCAACTGCTCGGCATGTGGGCCGGTCATGCCGATGGGCGTGACGTTGATGAGCATTTGCGGACGTTGCTCACCGAGCTCGGCTTGCCACGGGTAACCCAGCGACTGGGCCAATGCCTGGCCCGCGCGCTCATTACGCGCCACGATCAGGCCATCGCGGTAACCGCCATCGCGCAAGGCGCTGGCCACTGCCTTGGCCATGCCGCCACTGCCAAGCAACGCAAACGTGGTGTCCTTGGACACCTGGTGGGTCTGCAGCAACTGGGCAATGGCGATGTAGTCGGTATTGAAGGCCTTGAGATGGCCGTCGGTATTGACGATGGTGTTGATCGACTGGATGGCTGCGGCAGAAGGGTCCAGTTCATCGACCAGGGCTATGCAGGCTTCCTTGAACGGCATCGATACACCGCAACCCCGAATTCCCAGGGCGCGAATGCCGCCGACGGCGCCCGGCAGATCCTGACTGGAAAACGCCTTGTAGTAGAAATTCAGCCCCAACTGCTCATACAGGTGATTGTGAAATCGCAGGCCAAAGTTCCCAGGGCGTCCGGAGAGGGACATGCACAGCTGGGTGTCTCTGTTGGGGTTCATCTGCATATGAATCTCCTTGTGCTGCACTTTCGGATGGAAGGGATTAGCCTGCCCATCGGGTTCTGATCAATCATATTTGCGTGCACTGGCGGACGCCGCATGACCGTAAGGATGACGACACAGACCTTACACAAAATTTACCCGGCGGCTGTGCTGTTTTTTTAAAAAAAGCTGTCTTAGAAGTATCCCCGCGACATTCCTTGAGTCTATTGCAGACACAAGCGCCGGGGCGAAGCACCGAGGAGTCATCATGATCCGTAGAATCCCCACAGTGGCTTTGCTGATCGGCGCCCTCGCGGTCGCAGGCCAAGCAGAGGCCCATGGCGGTGGCGGTTGGGAAGGTCCGGCGGTATTTGGCGCGATCGTCGGCTCTGCCATCGTTGGCTCGGCAATCATCAACAGCAACCGGCCTGTGTACGTGACGCCGCAACCGGTCTACGCCCAGCCGGTTTATGCGCAACCGCAGCCGGTGTACATGGCGCCGCCCCCACCGGTCTACTACCAACCCGCACCGGTGTATGTGGGGCAACCGATCTACTACCGCCCGGCACCGGTCTATTACGGCCCACCCCGTGGTTACTACGGCCCACCTCGCGGCTACTACGGTCCGCCCCACGGCTACGGCCGCTGGTAATCCCGCGCGCGCAATCCGCCGTTCGTCGTCACAGGTCTGGAAAGATCCTGTCGGTGTCGTTCTCGGGACAGTGTCGACCGGTGAAGTCGGCAAGATTGACTCGCCCTTCCCTTTTGCGCCAGCAACAGCAATAACGGCGCCTGCAACGGGTCAATAACAACAAGGACGAGCTCATGCCCACGCAAAACCCGCACCGCATCAATGGCCTGTGCACTTGCAGCAAGGTCTACAACGCCCTGACGGAACTCAAGCAGCTCGAAGGTCATCGCAGCGCCAAGTTCCTTTCGCTACTGACGCAGAACCTGGTGAGAAAGGGACTGCTCAGCGAGCAGGAAGTGGTTCATATGCTCGACCAGGTGGTCGTCTGAGCGTCAGCCGGTGGGCTGACCTCACTGGCATCAATGACCACTATTGAAAACGTTGATTTTCCCTCGACGCACCCGGACCGTAAGGTGACTCCACAGATTGATGGAGGTCCCTATGATGTCTCAGATTCAGATCATGTCCGTTATCGGCAGCGCCGTTCCCGCACCGCTCAGAGCGCTTGGGTTGCTCGCCTGCTGGTACCTGGTCCAGGACGGCGAACAAATCAGCGGCCCGCTGACCTCACTACCGGACGCCCAGGCGTTGTCCCTGCAAATCGGCACGGGACAGCCGGGCAAGCTCAGTGCCTAAGGCAGCTGAACCCGCGGTTTGGTCTCGATGAAAATGGCCCAGCTCGACATGAACAGGGCCGCGATCAACGGACCGATGACAAACCCGTTGAGCCCGAACAGCGCCAGGCCGCCCAGGGTCGAGATCAGGATCATGTAGTCCGGCATCTTCGTGTCCTTACCCACCAGGATCGGGCGCAGCACGTTATCCACCAGGCCGATTACGAATACCCCGAACAACCCCAGCACCACGCCTTGCCAGACTGCGCCGGTCAACAGGAAAAACGCCGCCACCGGCGCCCAGACAATCCCTGCCCCAACTGCTGGCAACAAGGACAGAAGCGCCATCAACACCGCCCAGACCAGCGCGCTCGGAATGTCGAGAAACCAGAAAATCATTCCGCCCAATGCACCCTGGGTAATCGCTACCAATAGGTTGCCCTTCACCGTGGCTCGCACCACGCGGTTGAACTTGAGCTGCAAACGGCGTTTCTGGTGTTCTTCCAATGGCACGGCCATGCGTACCTTGCGCGCGAGTTCAGCGCCGTCGCGCAGGAAGAAAAACAACAGGTAGAGCATGATGAAAAAGCTGACGATGAACTCGAATGTACCCTGGCCAAGACTGAACACCCGATTAGTCACCTCGCCGCCTGCCATCGCGCTCTTGACGATTTTCTCCCGAAGCCCGTTCAACTCTCCCACGCCGAACCGATCGAGCAAATGCTGGAAATACGGTGGCAAGTGATGCTTGAACTGCGTTACATACGCGGCAATGTCCAGCTCACCGCTCTCGATACTCTTGTACAGCGCCGTCCCTTCCTGAACCAGCAGGAAGCTGATGATGATCACCGGCAGGATCGCAATCACCAGGCAGATGCTTAACGTACAGAACGACGTCAGGTTGCGCTCCCAGCCGAACTTGAGCTGCAGCCGGCGCTGCATGGGCGCAAAGACAATCCCCAGGATCACCGCCCAGAACACCGCACCGTAGAATGGCAGCAGGATCCAGATGAACGCGATGCTCACCAACACCAGCAAAACCGCCAGCGATTTATCTTTTAGCGTCTCTTCGTTCATATCCGATCCTGGCCAGTCACCGGGCGCAACGTTGCGCCCTGATGCTTAGGCCATCACAGCGAGCGCGAGTGCCGTACGTTGTTCAAAAAGCATCGGAGGAAGGCGCCCAGGGGACCAATGGTGAAAATCCGGGCAAAAAAAAGGGGAGCACATGCCCCCCCGAGGTTTAAAGCGTTGTATCGCGGCCGTTAACTCAGCCTTCGATCTCGATCAGGATCTCGCCCGGGTTCACCCGGTCGCCCTTGGCCACGTGAATGGCGGTGACTTTGCCGGCGATGGCGGCCTGGACTTCGGTTTCCATCTTCATCGCTTCGGTGATCAGCACAGCCTGGCCCGCCTTGACACTGTCGCCTTCCTTGACCAGCACATCGACGATGTTGCCCGGCATGGTGGTGCTGACGTGGCCCGGTGCGCTGGCCTGCTTGCGCTTGCTGCTACCACCGCCGACGAATTCGTTGAGCGGCTCGAACACCACTTCTTCCGGCATGCCGTCGATGGACAGGTAGAAGTGACGCTTGCCTTCAGCCTTGACGCCCACACCGGTGATGTCGACGCGGTAGGTTTCGCCGTGGACGTCGATGACGAATTCGGTCGGCACGCCTTCGCCGCCAGCCGAAGCGACGCCACCGGCTTCCGGAATCGGCAACAGCACTTCCGGGGTCAGGGTGCCCGCTGCACGCTCTTCGAGGAACTTGCGCCCGATGTCCGGGAACATGGCGTAGGTCAGCACGTCTTCTTCAGACTTGGCCAGGGCACCGATGTCCGCACGCAGCTTGGCCATTTCCGGCTTGAGCAGGTCAGCTGGGCGCACGTCGATCACTTCTTCGCTGCCGATAGCCTGGCGACGCAGTTGCTCGTTCACTGGGGCCGGCGCCTTGCCGTAGCCACCTTGCAGGTACAGCTTCACTTCGTTGGTGATGGTCTTGTAGCGCTCGCCGGCCAGCACGTTGAAAAACGCCTGGGTGCCGACGATTTGCGAAGTCGGGGTCACCAGTGGCGGGAAGCCGAGGTCTTCGCGAACCCGCGGAATCTCTGCCAGCACTTCGCTCATGCGGTTCAGGGCGCCCTGCTCTTTCAACTGGTTGGCCAGGTTGGAAATCATCCCGCCCGGCACCTGGTTGACTTGAACACGGGTGTCGACCGCGGTGAATTCGCTTTCGAACTGGTGGTACTTCTTGCGCACGGCGTAGAAGTACAGGCCGATTTCCTGGATCAGCTCGAGGTTCAGGCCGGTGTCGTACTCGGTGCCCTTGAGGGCCGCGACCATCGACTCGGTGCCTGGGTGGCTGGTACCGGAGGCAAAGCTGGAGATTGCGGTGTCGATGTGGTCGGCGCCGTTTTCAATCGCCTTGAGCTGGCACATGGTTGCCAGGCCGGCGGTGTCGTGCGAGTGAATGAACACTGGCAGCGATTGCTCGGCCTTCAGCGCCCTGACCAGTTCGCCTGTGGCGTAGGGGGTCAGCAAACCAGCCATGTCCTTGATCGCCACCGAGTCGCAACCCATGGCTTCCATTTGCTTGGCCTGTGCCACGAACGCGTCGATGGTGTGCACCGGACTGGTGGTGTAGGCGATGGTGCCCTGGGCGTGCTTGCCGGCGGCTTTCACCGCTTCGATGGCGGTACGCAGGTTACGCACGTCGTTCATGGCGTCGAAGATGCGGAACACGTCGATGCCATTGACCGCTGCCTTGGCGACGAAAGCCCTGACCACGTCGTCGCTGTAGTGGCGATAGCCCAGCAGGTTCTGGCCGCGCAGGAGCATTTGCAGGCGAGTGTTAGGCAACGCGGCGCGCAGTTGGCGCAGACGCTCCCACGGGTCTTCCTTGAGGAAGCGTACGCAGGCGTCGAACGTTGCGCCGCCCCAGCATTCCAGCGACCAATAGCCAACCTTGTCGAGCTTGTCGCAGATCGGCAGCATGTCTTCAGTGCGCATGCGGGTCGCGAGCAGCGATTGGTGGGCGTCGCGCAGGATGGTGTCGGTTACGAAAATCTTCTTGGACATTGTTCTATTCCTCACAGGCCTGCGTGGGCGGCGATGGCGGCGGCGATGGCCAGGGCCAGCTCTTCGGGTTTGCGCTTGATCGAGTAGTTGGTCAGTTCAGGGTGGCTTTCGACGAAGCTGGTGTTGAACTGGCCGCTACGGAATTCCGGGTTACGCAGGATTTCCTGGTAGTAGGCCGCGGTGGTCTTGACCCCTTGTACGCGCATGTCGTCCAGCGCGCGCAGGCCGCGGTCCATCGCTTCTTCCCAGGTCAACGCCCAGACCACCAGTTTCAGGCACATGGAATCGTAGAACGGTGGAATGGTGTAGCCGGTGTAGATCGCCGTATCGGTCCGTACGCCCGGGCCGCCGGGTGCGTAGTAACGGGTGATCTTGCCGAAGCTGGGCAAAAAGTTGTTTTTCGGGTCTTCGGCGTTGATCCGGAACTGCAGCGCGAAACCGCGATGCTGGATGTCTTCCTGTTTCACCGAGAGCGGCAGGCCGGATGCAATGCGGATTTGCTCGCGGACGATGTCGATGCCAGTGATTTCTTCGGTGATGGTGTGTTCCACCTGCACCCGGGTGTTCATTTCCATGAAGTACACCTCGCCCTCGGCGAGCAGGAACTCCACGGTACCTGCGTTCTCGTAACCCACGGCCTTGGCTGCGCGCACCGACAGGTCGCCGATGTAGGCGCGCTGTTCCGGGGTCAGTTGCGGGCTCGGTGCGATTTCGATGAGCTTCTGGTTGCGGCGCTGGATCGAGCAGTCACGCTCGAACAGGTGCACCACGTTGCCAAAGCTGTCGCCGAGGATCTGCGCTTCGATGTGCTTGGGGTTAACGATGCACTTTTCCAGGAACACTTCCGCGGAACCGAACGCCTTGGTGGCTTCGGAAATGACGCGCGGGAACGCCTGTTCAAGTTCTTCACGGCTGTTGCAGCGACGGATACCGCGACCGCCACCACCGGAGGTAGCCTTGAGCATCACCGGGTAGCCGATACGGTCACCCTCGGTCAGGGCTTCTTCGATGCCCGAAACGTTGCCTTCGGTACCCGGGGTGACCGGGACACCCGCCTTGATCATGCTGCGGCGAGCTTCGGTCTTGTCACCCATCCGGCGAATGACTTCAGCCGATGGACCGATGAATTTGATCCCGCGTTCGGCGCAGATGTCGGCCAGTTCAGCGTTTTCCGAGAGGAATCCGTACCCAGGGTGCAAGGCATCGCAACCGGTTTCCACCGCCAGGTTCACCAGCTTGCGCGGGTTCAGGTAACCGGCCAGTGGCTCGGCACCAATACTGTGGGCCTCATCCGCACGTTTGACATGCAGGGCATGGCGATCGGCGTCGGAATAGATCGCGACCGAGCGAATGCCCATTTCGGCACAAGCGCGTACGATTCGTACGGCAATTTCACCGCGGTTGGCGATCAGGATCTTTTTTATCACTTGGAGTTTCCCTTGATCCGGTGGTACCCACGACCTGCTAGACCAGGTCGACGAGTGACCAAATGTTTCAATTTGGTCGCACCGCCACACTAGCGCTCACAAGGGATTAACAAAAATGAATAATTATTGGGTCATGCATAAGTAAAGACTTATAGTTGACGCACCAGCCGTGGCCAGAGTGTTCAAAAAATGCGTAAGTCCTTGATGCGAATGACATTACGTCAATTGCAGATCTTCAACGAAGTCTGTGACCTGAGGTCCTACAGCCGGGCAGCCGACGAAATGTCCCTCACGCAACCGGCCGTCAGCCTGCAGATTCGTCAACTTGAAGAGCTGGTTGGCCAGCCCCTGTTCGATTATGTCGGCAAAAAACTCTACATGACCGAGGCCGCAGAAGCGCTGCAACGAGCGAGCCGGGACATTTTCGGGCGGCTGGAAAACCTCGACATGCAACTGTCGGACATGCAGGGCTCCTTGCAAGGCCAATTAAAACTGGCGGTGGAATCGAGCGCCAAGTATTTCGTACCGCATCTGTTTGCCGCCTTCAAGCGCCAGCACCCGGAAGTGAACCTGCAACTGACGGTGGTCAATCGCGCCCAGGTGATTCGGCGACTGTCGGACAACCGCGACGACCTGGTGATCATGTCCATGGTGCCGCAGGACATGGGGCTGGAGTTCCTGCCGTTCTTGAACAATCCGATCGTTGCTGTGGCACCGCCGGACCACCCGCTGTGCCATCAGGGGCCTTTGCGCCTGCAGGATCTTGAGCCTTACACCTTGCTGATGCGCGAGGTGGGTTCGGGCACGCGATTGGCCTGCGAGGAATACTTCAAGGAGAAACGTGTGCACTTCAACCAGACCCAGGAGGTCTCCTCGGCCGAAGCTCAGCGCGAATGTGTGCTGGCGGGCCTGGGCGTGGCTCTGTTGACGCGCCACGCCCTGAACCTTGAATTGGCCACCGGCGGCTTGATCGAGTTGCCGATCGAAGAACTGCCGCTCTACCGCAGCTGGTGCCTGGTACAGGCCAAGGCCAAACGCCTGTCACCGGTGGCTCACGCCTTCCTTGCGTTCATTCGAAGCGAAAGAATTCAGATCAGCGCGCTGGTTGAGCGCTTCGACGGGAAGCTGTCGCGGCCGCCTGCCAGTAATTGAGCTCAAGGTCGCCAGTAAAATCGGCAATCTCGGCCAGCAGCTGACGCTGCTCACAACGATCTTCGATCGCACGGCGAAACGCCATGCGGCGCCGGTCTTCCTGCTGGCGACGGGTTTTGACGACACTGTTGCGTTCTTCGTAGGGCTGGGCCATTTGAGTTCTCCCAAGTCGAATACGGGAGTTTCAAGATAGGCGCGAGGGATGACGGTTTGGCGGCGGGTCGGTGACAGAGAGATGAACAATCAAAAGATCGCAGCCTGCGGCAGCTCCTACAGGGATTTGTGAACACCTGTAGGAGCTGCCGCAGGCTGCGATCTTTTGACCTTAGTCGTCCAGCGCTTTCACCGACTTGGGTGACAGGCGCAAGCTGCGCAGGCTGCGCTTGACGCTCTTGAGGTGGTTGACCAGGCTCGGCCCGCGGGCCATGGCCACGCCCATGGCCAACACATCGATCACCACCAGGTGGGCGATGCGCGAGGTCAGCGGCGTATAGATTTCGGTGTCTTCGTGCACGTCGATGGCCAGGTTGACGGTCGACAGTTCAGCCAAAGGCGTCTGGCTAGGGCACAAGGTGATCAATGAGGCGCCGCTCTCACGCACCAGGTTGGCGGTGATCAGCAGATCCTTGGAGCGGCCGGACTGCGAAATGCAAATCGCCACGTCGCTTGGTTTCAGGGTAACCGCCGACATCGCCTGCATGTGCGGATCGGAATACGCCGCCGCCGTGAGCAGCAAGCGGAAGAACTTGTGCTGCGCATCCGCCGCCACCGCACCAGAGGCGCCGAAACCATAGAATTCGACGCGCTGGGCCTGGGACATGAGCGTCACCGCACGCTGCAACTCCAGCGGATCGAGCTTCTCGCGAACCTCCATCAGCGTGTGCAGGGTGGTGTCGAAAATCTTCAGGCTGTAGTCCGCTACCGAATCGTCCTCATGGATCGCGAACTGCCCGAAACTCGCGCCCGCCGCCAGGCTCTGGGCCAGCTTCAGCTTCAAGTCCTGGAAACCCGAGCAACCGATGGCGCGGCAAAAGCGCACGATGGTCGGCTCACTGATCCCCACGCTGTGGGCCAGGTCCGCCATGGAACTGTGCATCACGGCCGCAGGATCAAGCAAAACGTGATCGGCGACCTTGAGCTCCGACTTGCGTAACAGGTGGCGAGACTGGGCGATGTGTTGCAGCAGATTCAAAGGGCTGGACTCTTTTTTATTTGGCAGGCGCCGGGGATGTAGCACGCTTGTAGTTATACTACATGAATCGCCTTTTTGCCTGCTCAATAAGTAACTGAATTGTCTTCGTCACACCCTGTTTTGGCGGGATGGGCTTTATGTAGCAGCGGATCCGGCCTTTGCCACCCAGGATTTTTTGCGAAAAAAAGCCCGCAGTGTGAGCGGGCGAAAGACCAAAGAAGCTATATGCGCAGTCGCTTCCAGGTGGAGAAAGCTGCTTGGGGGATCAGCTTCCTCGGTACGTTGAATAGCTGTAGGGCGAAATGAGCAGCGGTACATGGTAGTGATCCTGCTCGGCAGAGATGCCAAAACGTAGCACCACCACATCCAGGAATGCCGGCTCCGGCAACTGGACACCACGGGCGCGGTAATAGTCGCCCGCATGAAACTGAACCTGGTAGACGCCGGTCCGGTACTCATCGCCTTGCAGCAGCGGCGCATCGACACGACCATCGCTGTTGGTTATCGCGCTGGCGACCAATTCCAGCTGCGAACCTTCAACGCGGTACAACTCGACCTTGATCGAGCTGCCCGGGCAACCATGTGCAGCGTCCAAAACATGTGTAGTCAAACGTCCCATTGATTCTGCGCACCTGTCTGCGTGGAGCAGCCAGGCTTCGCGCCTCCCGAAGTCAGATGAAAAGGAGACCGCACCGATTCGGAGCACGAAAAGCTGCGGCGAGCTATTGATTAAGACACTTTTCAAAAAAATTGTACACAATAAAAACGACATTTTTGCGACTGATGGCGCCAACGATAAAAATCCCGCGGATTTCCTGTGAAACCCGCCACCTCTGAACCGTGCAATCATTAACTGACCAGCCAGGCAGGTTTCTTGCAGGTGCTTGTCATTAACACGCAAAGATGACCGTTAACGAAAAATGCAAAAAATCAGGCTTACAAAGTGAATATAAAGTTGTATACAATCACCCCATCGCTGTGACGCCACCCAGTGATCCAACCTTTAGTCGCGTCACACCAACTGTCACCACGAATATAAGAAGGAAGACTGCAGTGAGCGCTGACTACCCTCGCGACCTGATCGGTTACGGCAGTAACCCTCCGCACCCACACTGGCCGGGCAATGCCCGCATCGCCCTGTCATTCGTTCTCAACTACGAAGAAGGCGGCGAGCGCAATATCCTGCACGGCGATAAAGAGTCCGAAGCATTCCTCTCGGAAATGGTGTCTGCCCAGCCGCTACAGGGCGCGCGCAACATGAGCATGGAATCGCTTTACGAGTATGGCAGCCGCGCCGGCGTCTGGCGGATTCTGAAGCTGTTCAAGGAATTCGACATTCCGCTGACCATCTTCGCCGTGGCGATGGCCGCCCAGCGTCACCCGGATGTGATCCGCGCGATGGTCGATGCCGGCCACGAAATCTGCAGCCACGGCTACCGCTGGATCGACTACCAGTACATGGACGAAGCGCAGGAACGCGAGCACATGCTCGAAGCGATCCGCATCCTCACCGAAATCACCGGCGAGCGTCCGCTGGGCTGGTACACCGGTCGCACCGGCCCCAACACCCGCAAGCTGGTGATGGAAGAAGGCGGTTTCCTATACGACTGCGACACCTACGACGACGACCTGCCCTACTGGGAACCGAACAACCCGACCGGCAAGCCGCACCTGGTGATCCCGTACACCCTGGACACCAACGACATGCGCTTCACCCAGGTGCAGGGCTTCAATAAGGGCGACGATTTCTTCGAATACCTCAAGGATGCGTTCGACGTGCTCTACGCCGAAGGCGCGGAAGCCCCGAAAATGCTGTCGATCGGCCTGCACTGCCGCCTGATCGGCCGTCCGGCGCGTCTGGCTTCGCTCAAGCGCTTTATCGAATACGCTAAAAGTCATGAACAGGTGTGGTTCAGCCGCCGCGTCGACATCGCGCGCCACTGGCAGGAAACCCACCCGTACCAAGGGGCCGCGAAATGAGCGCCTTTCAAACATTGAAACCCTCGACCCTGAGCCGCGACGCCTTCGTCAAAGCCTTCGCCGACATCTACGAACATTCGCCATGGGTGGCCGAGAAGGCCTTCGACCTGGGCCAGGACGCTTCGATCGACCAGATCGAAACCCTGCACCAGCGCATGAGCGACATCCTGTTGAGCGCTGATCACGAAAGCCAGTTGGCCCTGATCAACGCTCACCCGGACCTGGCTGGCAAAGCTGCCGTCCAGGGCCAGTTGACCGAAGCCAGCACCCATGAACAGGCTGGCGCCGGTATTCACCAATGCACGGCCGAAGAGTTCCAGCGCTTCACCGAGCTGAACGACGCCTACAAGGCCAAGTTCAAGTTTCCCTTCATCATGGCGGTAAAAGGCAGCAACCGGCATCAGATCCTCGCGGCGTTCGAAACGCGCATCCACAACCCGGTAGATACCGAGTTCAAGTGCGCGCTGGCGGAGATCAACAAGATCGCCCTGTTCCGATTACTGACCCTATAGCGAGTTTTGCCCGAGTGTTAAAAACGCTGAAGCACCCAGGGCACTGCAAGCATCCCAAGCCAACTTATTAAAGGCAGACAAGAAGAATGAAAGCTTACGCCGTACCTTTCGAGAAGTTCGTCAACCTGGCCGACGCCCGCCTGGGCACCAAGATCATCTCGGTCACCGATGACTGGTTCGCAGACGCCAACCGTCTGTTTCAACCGACCCCGGCCGTATGGAAGGAGGGCGTGTTCGATGATAACGGCAAGTGGATGGACGGCTGGGAGTCGCGCCGCAAGCGCTTCGAAGGCTACGACAGCGCCGTGATCCGCCTGGGCGTGCCTGGCTCGATCAAAGGCGTGGACATCGACACCTCATTCTTCACCGGCAACTTCCCGCCGTCGGCTTCCCTGGAAGCCTGCTTCCTGGCCGAAGGTGAGCCAGACGAAAACACCCAGTGGACCGAAGTGCTGTCGGCCGTCGAGCTGCAAGGCAACAGCCACCACTACCACGAAATCAGCAACGACCAGGCGTTCAGCCACCTGCGCTTCAACATCTACCCGGATGGCGGCGTGGCTCGCCTGCGCGTGTACGGCATCCCGTTCCGTGACTGGTCCGCCGTGGGCGACAACGAGCAAGTCGACCTGGCCGCAGCCCTCAACGGTGGCCGCGCCCTCGCCTGCTCCGACGAACACTTCGGCCGCATGAGCAACATCCTCAACCCGGGCCGTGGCATCAACATGGGCGACGGCTGGGAAACCGCACGTCGTCGCACGCCAGGCAATGACTGGGTGATCGTCGCCCTCGGCCATCCGGGCGAGATCGAGAAAATCATCGTCGACACCCTGCATTTCAAGGGCAACTACCCGGACAGCTGCTCGATCCAGGGCGCGTTCGTGAAGGGCGGTACTGACAGCCAGATCGAAACCCAGTCGCTGTTCTGGCGCGAACTGCTGCCAAGCCAGAAGCTGGAAATGCACGCCGAACACACCTTCGCCGAGCAGATCAAGGCCCTGGGCCCGATCACCCACATCCGCCTGAACGTGTTCCCGGACGGTGGTGTGAGCCGCCTGCGCGTCCTCGGCAAGGTCGCTAAATAAGGTGTAGATGATCGTTCCCACGCTCCGCGTGGGAATGCATACCGTGACGCTCCGCGTCACAGTGGACGCGGAGCGTCCATGGCGGCGTTCCCACGCAGAGCGTGGGAACGATCAAATTCAAAAGATTAAGAAGACCAGCATGCGCACACTGACGATTGAACCGCTGACCAAAGAAGCCTTCGCCCCTTTCGGTGACGTGATCGAAACCGACGGCAGCGATCACTTCATGATCAACAACGGTTCGACCATGCGCTTTCACAAACTGGCGACGGTGGAAACCGCCACGCCAGAGGACAAGGCGATCATCAGCATCTTCCGCGCCGACGCGCAGGACATGCCGCTGACCGTCAGCATGCTGGAGCGTCATCCGCTGGGCAGCCAGGCTTTCATTCCGCTGCTCGGCAACCCCTTTCTGATCGTGGTCGCGCCACTTGGCGATGAACCTGTATCAGGCTTGGTCCGCGCCTTCGTCACCAACGGCAGGCAGGGCATTAATTACCATCGCGGCGTCTGGCACCACCCGGTGCTGACGATCGAAAAGCGGGATGACTTCCTGGTGGTTGATCGCAGTGGCACAGGCAATAACTGCGATGAGCATTTTTTCAAAGAGGATGAGCGTTTGATCCTCGCCCCCCACCAATAAGAGAAGGTCTGATCACTCGACAACAGAGTGACAGGCGAGAGGTAAAGACTGTGGAAGCACATCTGTTGGAATGGCTGAACCTGAGCGTGCGCTGGGTTCACATGATTACTGGCGTGGCCTGGATCGGCGCATCGTTCTACTTCGTCTGGCTGGAAAACAACCTCAATCGGGTCAACCCGAAAAGCGGTCTGGCCGGTGACTTGTGGGCGATCCATGGCGGCGGTATCTACCACCTGGAAAAATACAAACTGGCTCCACCGACCATGCCGGACAACCTGCACTGGTTCAAATGGGAAGCCTACTTCACCTGGATGTCGGGTATCGCGCTGCTGTGCGTGGTGTTCTATTCCAACCCGACGCTCTACCTGCTGGCTCCGGGCAGCACCCTGAGCGGCCCTGAAGGCGTGGCCATCGGTATCGGCTCGTTGTTCATCGGCTGGTTCATCTACTCCTTCCTCTGTGACTCGGCCCTGGGCAAACGCCCTGCCCTGCTGGGTTTCATCCTGTTCGTACTGATCATTGGCGCCGCCTATGGCTTCAGCAAGGTGTTCAGCGGTCGTGGTGCATACCTGCACGTCGGCGCGATCATCGGCACCATCATGGTCGGCAACGTGTTCCGCATCATCATGCCGGCGCAACGCGCACTGGTGGCGGCCATCGCCGAGAACCGCACGCCCGATCCGGCGCTTCCGGCCAAAGGCCTGCTGCGTTCGCGCCACAACAACTACTTCACCTTGCCGGTGCTGTTCATCATGATCAGCAACCACTTCCCGAGCACCTACGGCAGCCAATACAACTGGCTGATCCTGGCCGGGATCGCGGTACTGGCGGTGTTGGTGCGTCACTACTTCAACACCCGTCACGACAGCCACAAGTTTGCCTGGACCCTGCCGGTGGCAGCGGTGGGCATGATTTGCCTGGCCTATGTGTCCGGTCCGAAACCGATGTCCAGCGCGCCTGAAGTGGCCAAGGCACCTGCCGCGATCGAGTACCAGCCTCTGCCGGAAACAGCAGTGGGTGGTGGTTTGAAACCGGCTGAAGCAAAACCTGCCGAAGCCCCTGCAACCGCGCAAGTTAAGGCGTCCAACGCCGGCCCTGGTTTCGACAAGGTGCACAGCGTGATCCAGGAACGCTGCGCAGTCTGTCATTCGGCCAAACCGACCAGCCCACTCTTCAGCGCCGCTCCCGCCGGCGTGATGCTCGACACCCCCGAGCAGATCCGCCAGAACGCGGCGCGCATCCAGGCTCAAGCGGTTGCCACCCAGATCATGCCGTTGGGCAACATCACCCAGATGACCCAGCAGGAACGTGACCTGATCGGCGCCTGGATCGTTCAGGGTGCCCCGACCAATTAAGCAATAAAAGCTTCGCGAGCAGGCTCGCTCCCACACAGACAATGCAAAACCTGTGGGAGCGAGCCTGCTCGCGAATGGCCGCACCGCGGTCGACCCTGATGCAAAAATCACAAGAATAAAAATGATCCGAGGTGTTGCATGTCCGAGCTCTTCCAAGCGCGCATCCCCGACGCACCCGCCATTCAGCGTTTGCCCCTTTTGCAACTGATCCTGGTCGGTCTGCAACATGTTCTGCTGATGTACGGCGGCGCCATTGCGGTGCCGCTGATCATCGGACAGGCCGCTGGCCTGAATCGTGAAGAAATCGCCTTCCTGATCAACGCCGACCTGCTGGTCGCCGGCATCGCCACCATCGTCCAGTCTCTCGGTATCGGTCCCATGGGCATTCGCATGCCGGTGATGATGGGTGCCAGTTTCGCCGCCGTCGGCAGCATGGTCGCCATGGCCGGCATGCCGGGCATCGGCCTGCAGGGGATCTTCGGCGCGACCATCGCCGCCGGGTTCTTCGGCATGCTGATCGCGCCATTCATGTCCAAGGTCGTGCGCTTCTTCCCGCCGCTGGTCACTGGCACGGTCATCACCTCGATCGGTTTGTCGCTGTTCCCCGTGGCCGTGAACTGGGCCGGCGGTGGTGCTCAAGCCGCTCAATTCGGCTCACCGATCTACCTGACCATCGCCGCGTTGGTGCTGGGCACCATCCTGCTGGTGCATCGCTTCATGCGCGGCTTCTGGGTCAACATTTCCGTATTGATCGGCATGTGCCTGGGCTATGTACTTTGTGGCGTGCTGGGCATGGTCGACCTCAGCGGCATGGCCCAGGCGCCATGGCTGCAATTTGTCACGCCGCTGCACTTTGGCATGCCGAAATTCGAGCTCGCGCCAATCCTCTCGATGTGCCTGGTGGTGGTGATCATTTTCGTCGAGTCCACCGGGATGTTCCTGGCCCTGGGCAAGATCACCGGCCAGGAAGTCTGCCCGCGCATGTTGCGTCGCGGCTTGTTGTGTGATGCTGGCGCCTCGTTCTTCGCCGGCTTCTTCAACACCTTCACCCACTCCTCCTTCGCGCAGAACATCGGCCTTGTGCAGATGACTGGCGTACGTTGCCGCTCAGTAACCATCGTTGCTGGCGGCTTGTTGATCGTGCTGAGCCTTCTGCCCAAGGCCGCGTTCCTCGTGGCCTCGATTCCACCGGCGGTGCTGGGCGGCGCGGCGATCGCAATGTTCGGCATGGTCGCCGCCACCGGGATCAAGATCCTGCAGGAAGCCGACATCGGTGACCGACGCAACCAATTGCTGGTGGCGGTGAGCATCGGCATGGGCCTGATTCCGGTGGTTCGGCCGGAGTTTTTCGCCCACCTGCCGGTGTGGATGAGCCCGATCACCCACAGCGGTATCGCCATGGCCACGCTTAGCGCCCTGACCCTGAACTTGCTGTTCAACATCCTCGGCGGCGCCGAACGCGCGGCCATCAACGACTGTCACGCCCACTAAGACAGAAACGCCCTCCCACTGTAGGAGCGAGCATGCTCGCGATGGACGTGAAGACAACGCGTTTAACCAGATACCACGCGTAATCGTTAACGACCATCGCGAGCATGCTCGCTCCTACAGGGGTTGGGGTTTCCTGCGCCTTGAAAAATAAAAACAAGAGGGAGCAACAGATGATTCGGACACAGAAAAACATGCTGTTGGGTGCTGGCCTCCTGGCCGCGAGCCAAGCGATGGCCGGCGATCTACTGCTGTGGCAAACCAACAGCCTGAGCTATCTGTATGGCAAGGACTTCGCGGTCAACCCGCCGATCCAGCAAACGATCACTTTTGAACATGCCGACCGCTGGAAGTACGGCGACAACTTCATGTTCATCGACAGCACCTACTACAACGGCGAGAAAGACCGCAACAAAGGCGTGCACGCCTATTACGGCGAGTTCAGTCCGCGGCTCTCCTTCGGCAAGATTCTCGACCGCCGTTTCGAACTCGGCCCAATCAAGGATGTGTTGCTGGCCTTGACCTACGAGAATGGCGAAGACGACAGCGAGGCGTACCTGATCGGCCCCGGTTTTGACCTCGCGGTACCGGGCTTCAACTTTTTCACCTTGAACTTCTACTATCGCCAGACCGAAGGCTCGCGTCCCGGTGATGACGTCTGGCAGATCTCGCCGGCCTGGTCCTACACCGTGCCCCTGGGCAACTCGAGCCTGTTGATCGACGGCTACCTGGACTGGGTCGTCGACAATGACCAGAACTCGCGCGGCACGTATCACGCCAACCTGCACTTCAACCCGCAGGTCAAATATGACTTGGGCAAAACCCTCGGCTGGCGGGAAAAGCAGGTGTACGTCGGCGTCGAATACAGCTACTGGAAAGACAAATACGGCATCGAAAACAACAACAACCTCGATACCCACGAAAGCACCACCAGCCTGCTGGTGAAGGTGCATTTCTAAGATGATCCGCAACCATGCCCCAAACCTGTCGTCGGTGCGCTGTTGCGGAGCACTTGAGACCTGGCCGAGGAGTCAGTATTCTCCGCGGCCGCCTGAATCCGCTTTAAAAAAAAGCCCGGATTTAATTCCTGACCAGAAAGCCAACTTATCCCGGCTCTGGACGGTACCAAGGCACCCCCAAACCACTCTCAATCGACTGCTCCAGAGCCGCCGAACGGGAGTTTTTTTGTTTTCTGAAAGCCTTGGCGCAGCTCTTGCTAACAGTACAAAGCTGACCGAATGGATGATTTTTTTGCAGTTACGGAAAAAGGCGCCACACCAGAGCGTCGACCTTAAAAAAATAACGTGAAACCACTACTTTTTTGGGAGCAACCGAATGAAACGTACGTGCACTAGCCTGATGCTGGCAGGATCGTTGCTGGCGGGGGGTCAGGCCATGGCCGGCGACTTGCTGCAATGGCAGAACAACAGCCTGACCTACCTGTATGGCAAGGACTTCCAGGTCAACCCGCGCATCCAGCAGACGGTGACCTTCGAACACGCCGACGGCTGGAAATACGGCGACAACTTCTTCTTCATCGACAAAATCTTCTACAACGGCAAGGAAGACGCCTTCGCGGGCAAGAACACTCACTATGGTGAATTCAGCCCGCGCTTGTCGTTCAACAAGATTTTCGATCAGAAGCTGGAGTTCGGTCCGATCAAGGACGTGCTGCTGGCCATGACCTATGAGTTCGGTGAAGACGATACCGAGTCGTACCTGATCGGTCCGGGATTCGACCTGGCCATCCCCGGCTTTGACTACTTCCAGCTGAATTTCTACAACCGTCATACCGAAGGCGACCGCCCGGGTGACGATGTCTGGCAGATCACTCCCGCCTGGTCCTACACCATTCCGGTGGGTGACTCGGACGTGCTGATCGACGGTTTCATGGACTGGGTCGTTGACAACGACGTCAACAAGAAAGGCGAATACCACGCCAACCTGCACTTCAACCCACAGATCAAATACGACCTGGGCAAGGTGCTGAACCTGGGCGCCAAGCAGCTGTACGTCGGTGTCGAGTATGACTACTGGAAAAACAAGTACGGTATCGAAGACAGCCAGGGCTTCAAGACCGATCAGAGCGTGACCAGCTTCCTGGTCAAGGTGCACTTCTGATTTAAAAGCTTCGCGAGCAGGCTCGCTCCCACATTTGATCTTTGTCGCACTGAAGATTCACTGTGGGAGCGAGCCTGCTCGCGAATGCCGCACCGCCAATCTCAAGCCGAAACCACAGGCTCCGCCAACCCGAGAAACCGGCAAATCTCCCCGCGCTTGGCCAACGCATCCCGCCGCCCCAGATCAATCAACTCGCTGCAATACCCCGCCTCGAACAGCAGATAACTCAACACTCCCGCCCCACTGGTCTTGGTCGCTCCCGGCCCACGCAAGAACAGGCGCAGCGCCGCTGGCAGTTCCTGGCGATGGCGTGCGGCGATTTCGTCGATCGGCTGGCTGGGTGAAATCACCAACACCTCCACTGGCGCCACCCCCAACGTACGGATCGGCGTGCCATCGGGCATGAGGCGACTGAACTGATTCAAGCGCTGCAAAAGTTCGATATCACTTTCCAGGCTATCGATGAACGTGCTGTTGAGCAAATGCCCACCGATTTGCGCCAAGGTTGGCTGCTGACCGGAGTAGGCGCGTTGCAGCGGCTGCTCCGGGTCGATGCCGCGCGGGTTGCCGCTGACACCTACCACCAGCACCCGGTTGGCGCCCAGATGCAGGGCCGGGCTGATCGGTGCCGATTGGCGCACCGCGCCGTCGCCGAAATACTCCTCGCCGATTTTCACCGGGGCGAACAGCAGCGGAATGGCCGAACTGGCGAGTAAATGGTCGACCGACAATTGTGTGGGAACGCCGATCCGCCGATGGCGCAACCAGGCGTCTATAGTGCCGCCGCCCTGATAGAACGTCACCGCCTGACCGGATTCATAGCCGAACGCCGTGACCGCGACGGCCTGCAACTGCTTCTGCTCGATGGCGTGGGCAATGCCGCCCATGTGCAGTTTGTCGTCGAGTAATCCGCGTAGCGGCGAGCTGTTGAGCAACGCCACGGGCACCGGGGCGCCAAGGCCCAACAAACTGTGGCTAACGAACCGGGCGGCCTGGCTGATCACGCCCGGCCAGTCGCTGCGCAACACCAGATGGCTGCGAAAACCCTGCCAGAACGCCGTCAGCCGCTCGATGGCCGCGCGAAAATCCATCGCCCCGCTGGCCAGGCTGACGGCATTGATAGCGCCGGCGGACGTGCCGACGATCACCGGAAAAGGATTGTCCGCACCCAATGGCAGCAACTCGGCAATCGCCGCCAGCACGCCCACTTGATAGGCCGCCCGAGCCCCCCCGCCGGAAAGGATCAAGCCCGTGACGGGTTCAGCGGGATTCATGAATAACGCTCCATGCTCATTGATGGGGATCGTCCCTTGTAGGAGCGAGCATGCTCGCGATGGACCCGAGGACGCCGCTGGGTGTCAGGCTGCCAGCATTATCGTTGACGACCATCGCGACGGTGCGACGATTCGACATGCTCGCTCCTACAGGGTGCGGCCGTTCAGCCGCGCTTTGGGTACAGCTTCGGTTCACCGGGCGGACGGCTCTTGAAGCGGCGATGGGCCCAGAGGTATTGCTCTGGGCAATCACGCAAGACGCCTTCGATCCACTGGTTGATGCGCAGGCAGTCGGCTTCCTCGGTTTCGCCTGGGAAGCCTTCGAGCGGCGCGTGGATCACCAGGCGATACCCACTCCCGTCCGCCAGGCGTTCCTGGGTGAACGGCACCACCAACGCCTTGCCCAACCGCGCGAACTTGCTGGTGGCGGTGACGGTGGCGGCCTGGATGCCGAACAACGGCACGAAAATGCTTTGCTTGGCGCCATAGTCCTGGTCCGGCGCATACCAGATCGCACGGCCGGCGCGTAGCAACTTGAGCATGCCGCGCACGTCCTCACGCTCCACCGCCAGCGAATCCAGGTTGTGCCGCTCGCGACCGCGACGCTGCACATAGTCGAATAGCGGGTTCTTGTGCTCGCGGTACATACCGTCGATGGTGTGTTGCTGGCCGAGCAGCGCCGCACCGATTTCCAGCGTGGTGAAGTGGACGGCCATCAGGATCACGCCCTTGCCCTCACGCTGGGCATTCTTCAGGTGCTCCAGGCCTTCGACATGGGCCAGTTTCGCCAACCGCTCGCGTGACCACCACCAGCTCATCGCCATTTCAAAGAAGGCGATACCGGTGGACGCAAAATTTTCCTTGAGCAGACGCTTGCGCTCTGCCGCGGATTTTTCCGGGAAGCACAGTTCGAGATTGCGCTTGGCAATGCGCCGCCGGTCGGCCGCTACCCGATACATCAAGGCACCCAGGACCCGACCGATCCACAGCAATGCAGGGTACGGCAGCTGGACAATCAGCCATAACAGCCCCAGGCCGCACCAGAGCGGCCAGAAACGCGGCATCAGAAAAGTTGTTCGAAAACGCGGGCGATCCATTAAAGGTTCCGAAAAGACGTTGGCCGCGCATTCTACATCGTTCGACCCGGCTTGCGGCTCGCGGGCGTTCTCGTTATAAGTCTGGGCACTTTTAGTGACAAGTCGTTGTATGCCGACCATGAGCCAAACCGAACCGCTTGACCAAGATCCCGTGTTCCAGTTGAAGGGCAGCATGCTTGCCATAACGGTGCTGGAACTGGCCCGAAATGACCTTGAAGGCCTCGATCGGCAGCTGGCCGCCAAAGTCGCTCAGGCGCCGAACTTCTTCAGTAATGCACCGCTGGTCCTGGCTT
Source organism: Pseudomonas sp. G5(2012) (assembly GCF_000408945.1). Classification (NCBI taxonomy): domain Bacteria; kingdom Pseudomonadati; phylum Pseudomonadota; class Gammaproteobacteria; order Pseudomonadales; family Pseudomonadaceae; genus Pseudomonas; species Pseudomonas sp. G5(2012). The sequence continues at coordinate 31,364 of NZ_APIO01000114.1, read as the reverse complement.
TGGACAAACTCCCGGCCAACGGTGGTGCCGTGGATCTGCCCGGCCTGATGCGCATCTGCCGTCAGCACGGCCTGCGTACCCTGGCCATCCGCGCCAGCCGCATCGAAGACATCGCGGCCGCCATCGCCGTCGACCTGCCAGTGTTGCCGCCATCCGGGGCCCGTGAACGGGCGCTGGACCTGAACGAAGGCGTCGTTGCGAAAAAACCGGAAAAACCAGCGGAACCGACCATCAAGCCGACGAAAATCATCACTTCGCCAGTGCGCGGTGGCCAGCAGATCTACGCCCAGGGCAGTGATCTGGTAGTGATCTCCTCGGTCAGCCCGGGGGCGGAACTTCTCGCCGATGGGAACATCCATGTATACGGCCCGATGCGCGGTCGTGTGCTGGCCGGCGTCAAAGGCGACACCAAGGCACGGATTTTCTGCCAGCAAATGAGCGCTGAACTGATCTCTATTGCCGGACATTACAAGGTTTCCGAAGATCTGCGCCGCGACCCGTTGTGGGGCTCGGGCGTGCAGGTCAGCCTGTCTGGCGATGTGTTGAACATCATTCGGCTTTAACGGATACTGCCGCATTTTCCAAGCATCTCTAAAACGTAGCGAAAACGGCTCAAACGAAGTAGGAAACAGGCTACAAACAGTGTTTACCGGGGGTAAATGCCGTCTGCGGCCATATTCCAGCCAAGGCTGTCCAACTGCTGTAGTTTTCAAGAGATGTTTTTCAGGGGCTAAAAGTCCTTTTTCCTTAGGGGTGAAACACCTTGGCCAAGATTCTCGTGGTTACATCCGGCAAGGGTGGTGTGGGTAAGACCACCACCAGCGCCGCTATCGGTACCGGCCTCGCTCTGCGCGGTCACAAAACAGTCATCGTCGACTTCGACGTCGGTTTGCGTAACCTCGACCTGATCATGGGTTGCGAGCGTCGCGTGGTGTATGACTTCGTCAACGTAGTGAACGGCGAAGCCAACCTGCAACAGGCCTTGATCAAAGACAAGCGCCTGGAGAACCTCTACGTACTGGCCGCCAGCCAGACCCGCGACAAAGACGCGCTGACGGTCGAAGGCGTGGAAAAAGTCCTGATGCAACTCAAGGAAGACTTCGAGTTCGTGGTCTGCGACTCCCCGGCGGGTATCGAAAAAGGTGCTCACCTGGCCATGTACTTCGCAGACGAAGCGATCGTGGTGACCAACCCCGAAGTCTCCTCGGTGCGCGACTCCGACCGCATGCTTGGCCTGCTGGCCAGCAAGTCCCGTCGAGCCGAGCGTGGCGAAGACCCGATCAAGGAACACCTGCTGATTACCCGTTACCATCCAGAGCGCGTGAGCAAGGGTGAAATGCTCGGCGTCGAAGACGTCAAGGAGATCCTCTCGGTGGCCCTGCTCGGCGTGATCCCTGAATCCCAGGCGGTGCTCAAGGCATCCAACCAGGGCGTTCCAGTGATTCTCGACGACCAGAGCGATGCAGGCCAGGCCTACAGCGATACCGTGGACCGCCTGTTGGGCAAAACCGTGGAACATCGTTTCCTTGATGTACAGAAGAAGGGATTCTTCGAGCGCCTGTTTGGAGGCAACTAACCAATGAACCTTTTTGACTTCTTTCGTGCCAACAAAAAGCAAAGCACCGCGTCGGTAGCGAAAGAGCGTCTACAGATCATCGTGGCGCACGAACGCGGCCAACGCAGTACCCCGGATTACCTGCCAGCCCTGCAGAAGGAACTGGTCGAGGTGATTCGCAAGTACGTCAATATCGGGTCCGATGACGTGCACGTCGCACTGGAAAGCCAGGGCAGCTGCTCGATTCTGGAACTCAATATCACCCTGCCAGATCGCTGAGTCGATCCGGGTGGAACCACGGCGGTTCAGGCCTGCAGGCCTGAACCGCCGTTGGCGTTTGTAACGAGGCTGTTTGATGCCGCTGTCCAATATTCACATCATCCATGAGGACGCTGCTGTCCTGGTGGTCAACAAACCCACCCTGTTGCTCTCCGTGCCCGGTCGGGCCGACGACAATAAGGACTGCCTGATTACCCGCCTGCAGGAAAACGGCTACCCGGAAGCGCGAATCGTCCATCGACTGGACTGGGAAACCTCCGGCATCATCCTGCTGGCCCGGGATCCCGATACGCACCGTGAACTGTCTCGGCAATTTCACGACCGCGAAACGGAAAAGGCCTACACCGCATTGTGCTGGGGCCAGCCGGAGCTCGACAGTGGCAGCATCGACTTGCCGCTGCGCTACGACCCGCCGACCAAGCCACGTCACGTGGTGGACCATGAATTCGGCAAACACGCCCTGACCTTCTGGCGCGTGCTGGAACGCTGCGGCGATTGGTGTCGCGTCGAACTCACGCCGATCACCGGACGCTCGCACCAATTGCGCGTGCACATGCTGTCGATCGGTCATCCATTGCTGGGCGACGGACTCTACGCCCATGAGCAAGCCCTGGCCGCCTGGCCACGCCTGTGCCTGCATGCAAGCATGCTTAGCTTCACCCACCCACAAAGCGGCGAGCGACTGCGCTTTGAGTGCCCTGCACCTTTTTGAGTGGCTGACCACTGAAAGCGCATTGAAAACGCCCTTGCAATGAAGGGCGCTTTTCATTTGTCGTTACAACATTTGCTGACAACAGCGCGCCTGCATTGCCCCAGGCCAATACGGTAAACTCGCGCTTCTGTTGCCTGGAGCTACTTATGCGCGAAGCGCTGCCCCCCCTGGAAAAAACACCGCACCAGTTGCTCTACCTCATCTATGGCAACCAGGATGTCTACCGGCGCGAAGCCAAATTCAGCATGCTCACCGCCCTGTCGCAACTCAAACGGGGCGAGTCATTGTGCATCAGGGTCATGACCGATCGCCCGGAAGATTATGCTGGCTGGCCGGTGGACACGATCGCCCTGAACGAGCAGACCATGACCCAGTGGCAGGGCGAAAACGGCTATCACCATCGACGCAAGGCCTGCGCCATTGCCCAAGGGCTGAAGCTTGCGCAAAAGACGCTGTTCGTCGACACCGATACACTGTTCCTGGAATCGCCGCATCGCGTCTTCGACCGCATCGCGCCCGGGCGTTATGTCATGGACCGTTTCGAGTACGACTGGAGCTACGTCTGCGAACGCCCGGACTACGTCAAGCTCGGCCGCTGCCTGCAAACCCATGGCATCTCGGCCAACAACAGTTTCAAGCTGTATAACAGCGGGCTGTGCGGTGTCACCGACGGTGATACGCGGTTGCTCGATGAATCAATCCGCCTGATCGATGAATGGACCCGAGACTCATTCGATATCCACACCATCGAGCAAATCGCCCTGTCGTTCGCGATGCGCAACCAACCCGTTCAGGAAGCAAAGAAGTTCGTCTATCACTACTTCGCGGAAAAACGCTTCTTCCATGCCATGCAGAAGCATTTTTTCTCCCGCCATGGCGAGCAGTTCCGTGCCGAGCTGCCAGCGCTGTGCACAGAAGTCCCGCGCTGCAAGCCCGTGCCCTCACCCTGGCAGCGCCTGCGCATCAAGTGGAAGCTGCGCAACAAGCGCAAGAGCGTGAAAAAGGTCGGTCGTGACCTACTCTATGGAAGCGCGGCGCCCGAACATCCTTACTACGAAGTGTGCCGCCATGAATGGTGGGAGTCCGCCTCCCGCGAAATCCTGCGCTGGGATGAAGACAAACAGAAAAGGTTTTTCGGCACGGACAAGGGTCGCTGGCCAAAACATCTGCCGCGGCCAGCCAAGTCCAGCGACGAACAAACCATCATTGCCTACCTGCGCGAGCGAATGACCCATTGAGCGCCCGGCCAGGCCCGGTGCTGCAAGCTCTTGTCCAACGCACCGGGCCAATACGTTAAACTGGCGTCATTGCTGTCTGGAGCTACTTATGCGCGAAGAGTTGAACCAAGGCCTGATCGATTTCCTCAAGGCCTCCCCTACCCCGTTTCATGCCACCGCCAGCCTTGTTCAGCGTCTGGAAGCGGCGGGCTTCCAACGCCTGGACGAACGCGAGCCATGGAACACCGAAGTCAATGGTCGCTACTACGTCACCCGTAACGACTCCTCGATCGTCGCGATCAAGATGGGCCGGCACTCGCCACTGCACGGCGGCATTCGCCTGGTCGGTGCCCACACCGACAGCCCGTGCCTGCGGGTCAAGCCTCAGCCGGAACTGCAACGCCAGGGTTTCTGGCAATTGGGCGTCGAAGTCTATGGAGGCGCCCTGCTGGCTCCCTGGTTCGACCGCGACCTGTCCCTGGCCGGCCGCGTCACCTTCCGTCGTGATGGAAAGGTCGAAAGCCAGCTGATCGACTTCAAGGCGCCGATCGCGATCATCCCCAACCTGGCCATTCACCTCAATCGTGAAGCCAACATGGGCTGGGCGATCAACGCCCAGACCGAACTGCCCCCGGTACTTGCGCAATTCGCCGGGGACGAGCGCGTGGATTTCCGCGCCGTGCTCACCGACCAACTGGCCCGCGAACACGGCCTGAACGCCGATGTCGTGCTGGATTACGAATTGAGCTTCTACGACACCCAAAGCGCGGCCGTCATTGGCCTGCATGGTGATTTCATCGCCGGCGCGCGCCTGGACAACCTGCTGTCATGCTATGCCGGCCTGCAAGCGCTGCTGACCACGGACACCGACGAAACGTGCGTCCTGGTCTGCAATGACCACGAGGAAGTCGGATCCTGCTCGGCCTGTGGCGCCGACGGTCCGATGCTGGAGCAGACATTGCGCCGCCTGCTGCCAGAAGGCGATGAATTCGTACGCACCATTCAGAAATCACTGCTGGTCTCGGCCGACAACGCCCACGGCGTGCACCCCAACTACGCCGACAAGCACGATGCCAATCACGGCCCGAAACTCAACGCCGGCCCTGTGATCAAGGTCAACAGCAACCAGCGCTACGCCACCAACAGCGAAACCGCCGGGTTCTTCCGTCACCTGTGCATGGCCGAAGAAGTGCCGGTGCAGAGCTTCGTGGTGCGCAGCGACATGGGTTGCGGCTCGACCATCGGCCCAATCACCGCCAGCCACCTTGGGGTGCGTACCGTGGACATCGGCCTGCCGACCTTCGCCATGCATTCGATCCGCGAACTGTGCGGAAGCCATGACCTGGCGCACCTGGTAAAGGTGCTCAGTGCGTTCTACGCCTGCCGCGAATTGCCGTAACCGCGCATGAATCTGCATCTTTATCTGTAGGAGCGAGCATGCTCGCGATGGAGGCACAAGCACCGCGAGGTGTCAGACGGCCAGCGATTTCGTTGGCGTCCATCGCGAGCATGCTCGCTCCTACAGACAGCAGCCTGCAAAATGCCACCTAGACTTTAACCACTCCTTTGACAAGGCAGTCGCCATGATCACGATGTCCTCATTTCACGCCATGCTCATCCCCATTCTTATCGGGATGATCATGTTGGCAGTCGGTTTCAATTTTCGCGACAAGAACGCCGGCGTGCTCGCCATGTGGCTCGGCATGCTGCTGATCCTGGCCACGGTGATCTTCAAGATCCTGGCCAAACTCAACGAATAAAATCCCCACCCCGCTCGCATTGGTTTTGACGGGCTCGTACACTCGGTCGATCTGCCCATTTCGAGGTTGACCGCCTAGTGTTCGCTCGCCTGCTCGCCCTGCCATGTCTTTTCCTTATCTGCCTGATGACCCTGATGGCGTCAGCACCAGCCCAGGCCGTCGGGTTGCCGGGCCTGCTTGGCAGCCCGGCAAAAACCCAACCCGAGGCGCAGGAACCCCTTGGGCAATCCCTCGACGAAGTCATCAAGTCGCTGGAGAACGATCAGCAGCGCAGCAAGCTGCTGGCTGATCTGAAGAGGCTGCGCGACGCCACAAAAAAAGCCCAACCGGTCGCCGAGGAAGGCGTGCTGGGCCTGATCGGCGGGACCCTGGCCAGTTTCGAAAAGCAATTCTCCGGCGCCGACAGCCCAATCACTCGCTGGTCCGCCGAATTCGACCTGGCCAAGGATGAATTGGCGGCACTGGTGCTGCCGGCCAGCGAGTGGCTGCCGATCATCTTCGCCTTTGCCATGATCCTGATGGTCTGGAGCCTGCTGGCGGCGGTGCTGATCTGGGTCAGCCATCGGGTACGGATGCGCTTCGGCCTGACCGAGGAATTGCCGCAACACCCCCGGGCCGTGGATATGCTGCGCTTTGCCCTGCGCAAGCTGGGGCCGTGGTTGATTGCCTTGGTCATCACGGTCTACATGAGTTACGCCCTGCCATCGTCACTCGGTAAAAGCCTCGCCATGGTGTTGGCCTATGCACTGGTGGTCGGCACCTGTTTCTCAGCAATCTGCGTGATTGCCTTTTCCCTGCTCGACGGCCCGCACCGTCACCGGGCCCTGTACATCCTGCGGCACCAGGCCTTCCGACCGCTATGGTTGATCGGCAGTTTCGCCGCTTTTGGTGAGGCCTTGAGCGACCCACGCCTGGTTGAAAGCCTTGGCGTACACCTGGCGCACACTGCGGCGACGGTGGCCAATGTGTTGGCGGCGTTGTCCACGGGGCTGTTCATCCTGCGCTTCCGGCGCCCGATTGCCCACTTGATCCGCAACCAGCCACTGTCCCGGCGCCTGACCCGCCGCGCCCTCAGCGACACCATCGAAATTCTCGGCACCTTCTGGTTTGTACCGGCGCTGGTGCTGGTGGGGATCTCCCTGTTCGCCACCTTCGTCTCGGCAGGCGACACCAGCACCGCGCTGCGCCAGTCGCTGATCTGCACCGTGTTGCTGGTGTTGTGCATGGTCATCAATGGTCTGGTGCGCCGCCACGCCCTCAAACCTCAACGCGGCGCAAAGCGTCACGCACTGTATTCAGAACGCCTGAAAAACTTCTTCTATACCCTGGCCCATCTAGTGGTATGGCTGGCATTCATCGAACTGGGCCTGCGGGTGTGGGGCATGTCACTGATCGGCTTCACCGAAGGCGAAGGACACGAGGTCAGCGTCAAGCTGTTCAGCCTTATTGGCACACTGATCTTTGCCTGGCTGATCTGGATCCTCAGCGACACCGCCGTGCATCACGCCCTCACCCGCTCTCGCAAGGGCCTGGCCAACGCTCGCGCACAGACCATGATGCCGTTGATCCGCAACGTGCTGTTCGTGGCGATTTTCATCATCGCGCTGATCGTCGCCCTGGCGAACATGGGCATGAACGTTACGCCACTGCTGGCCGGTGCCGGCGTGATCGGCCTGGCGATCGGTTTTGGCGCCCAATCGCTGGTCGCCGACCTGATCACCGGCCTGTTCATCATCATCGAAGACTCCCTGGCCATCGACGACTACGTGGACGTCGGCGGCCACCTGGGCACCGTCGAGGGCCTGACCATTCGCACCGTGCGCCTGCGGGACATCGACGGCATCGTTCACACCATTCCGTTCAGCGAAATCAAGAGCATCAAGAATTACTCCCGGGAATTTGGCTACGCGATTTTCCGGGTCGCGGTGCCTGCCAGCATGGACATCGACAATGCGATCAAACTGATGCGCGACGTTGGCCAGAAAATGCGCACCGACCCGCTGCAACGACGCAATATCTGGTCGCCCCTGGAGTTTCAGGGCGTGGAGAGCTTCGAGTCTGGCAACGCGATTCTGCGGGCTCGATTCAAGACCGCTCCGATCAAGCAATGGGAAGTTTCACGGGCATTCAACCTGTCGCTCAAACGGCATCTGGATGAAGCCGGACTGGACCTGGCGACACCGCGCATGAGCATTCAGGTGGTGACGGCGGGCGGCGGGCCAACTGCCGAATAACCCCATAATGTAGGAGCAGCCAGTCGACGCTCGAATTCTCGCGATGGAGGATCAGGCAGCGCGGGGTGTCAGACAGCCAGCGTTTTCGTTGACCACCATCGCGAGCATTCGAGCGTCGACCGGCTGCTCCTACGACAACAACAAATCACAGGCATAAAAAATCCCCGAACCAGTCGGGGATTTTTTATGTTCGATCAATCAGCCCGTGGGCGGATCAATCTTCGCGGTAGCGACGCAGCTTCAACTGCTTACCGGCAACGCGAGTGTCCTTCAGCTTGCTCAGCAACTTCTCAAGACCGTCTTCCGGCAGTTCGACGAGGCTGAAGCTGTCACGCACCTGGATGCGACCGATGGCTTCACGCGCCAGACCACCTTCGTTGAGGATCGCGCCCAGCAGGTTCTTGGCAGCGATACCATCACGCGCACCCAGCGCGGTACGGCAACGAGCACGGCCTTCGGCCAGAGGGATCGGTGCGCGACGCTCGCGGTCACCACGCTCAGGACGATCACCGGAACGCTCTGGACGATCGCCACGCGGTGCGTTGTTCGGCACCAGTGGACGCTCTTTCTCGATAGCGGCCAGGTTCAGCGCTTGACCGTTGGTTGCCTTGCGCAGCAGGGCTGCGGCCAGGGCACGCGGGCTGCAACCGATGTCGGCGGTCAGGCGATCGAGCAGATCACCGTGGGTCGATTCGGCTTCAGCCACCAGCGGCGACAGGCTGTTGGTCAGTTTCTTGATGCGCGCATCCAGAACGGCTTGAGCGTCCGGCAGGCGAACTTCAGCAACCTTCTGACCGGTTACACGCTCGATCACTTGCAGCATGCGGCGCTCACGTGGAGTCACCAGCAGCAATGCACGACCTTCGCGACCGGCACGGCCGGTACGACCGATACGGTGAACGTAGGATTCCGGATCGTACGGCATGTCGACGTTGAACACGTGAGTGATGCGCGGAACGTCCAGGCCACGAGCGGCAACGTCGGTCGCCACAACGATGTCCAGACGGCCATCCTTGAGGGAGTCGATCACGCGCTCACGCTGGTTCTGGGCAATGTCACCGTTCAGCGCAGCGGCTTTGTAGCCTTTGGCTTCCAGGGCGCTGGCCAGGTCCAGGGTCGCTTGCTTGGTGCGCACGAACATGATCAGGGCGTCGAAGTCTTCCACTTCCAGCAAGCTGAGAACGGCGGAAGTCTTCTGGTCAGCGTGAACCAGCAGGTGAGCCTGCTCGATCGCGGTAACGGTCTGGGTCTTGCTCTGGATCTTGACGTGCTTCGGATCGCGCAGGTGGCGCTCAGCGATGGCACGAATCGATTGAGGCAAGGTGGCCGAGAACAGTACGGTCTGACGGGTTTCCGGCATGGCCTTGAAGATGACTTCCAGGTCGTCCATGAAGCCCAGCTTGAGCATTTCGTCTGCTTCGTCGAGAACCAGGTGGTTCACGGTCGCCAGAACTTTTTCGTCGCGACGCAGGTGGTCGCACAGACGGCCCGGAGTGGCGACAACGATCTGTGCGCCATTACGGATTGCTTTCAATTGTGGGCCCATCGGCGCGCCGCCGTAGACAGCCACAACAGTTACGCCCGGCATTTGCTTGGCGTAGGTTTCGAAAGCGGTTGCAACTTGTAGCGCCAACTCACGAGTTGGGGCCAGGATCAGAGCTTGCGGCTCGCGCTTGGACGGATCAATGCGGTGCAGGATAGGCAGGGCAAAGGCAGCGGTTTTACCGGTACCGGTTTGCGCCTGGCCAATCATATCGTGACCGGCGAGAATGATCGGGATCGACTGCTGCTGAATGGCCGAAGGCTCTTCATAGCCGGTAGCGACTACTGCAGCGACAATATTAGGGTGAAGTTCAAGAGCGGCGAAGCCGCCGATTTCCTGGGTCATGGGTCTGCCTCTAAGTGCATCCGCAAAGACCCATGCTCCAAAGCTGCGCATGCCGTGTTGAGACTCAAGAGTCGCCCTGGCAGCTTTGTCGGCGGGGATTTGCGAAAACGAATGAATGAAAGAATCGTTTAGGAAGAGTTCGCTGGGCGAACGTGCAACCGAATCTGACTTCGGGGAATTGCGCCACCTAAACGCGGCCCGGCTAAAGGCCGGCGCGCACTATACCGGAATTTGCCGAAAAAGGGAGCTTTTTTTATCGCAAAACTCCCGCGCACGGCGTTCTATCGCAGGCTTTGCGGATAATCGCTCGAGCGTCTACTTTTCAAAGGCCCTGCCCTGCGGGCGATGACGCTAAAACGGTTCACCCACCCGCCACAGACCTTGAGTCTGCGCGCCCTCAGCCGCTCGAGGAAATGCACCATGAAAGAGCTCAATACCAGCCGTGTGAGTCGGGAAAAGCGTGGTCATGTCCTGTTGATCGGGCTGGACCGGGTGGCCAAGCGCAACGCCTTTGATATCGACCTGCTCAACGAGTTGAGCCTGGCCTACGGTGAATTCGAAGCTGACAGCGAAGCACGGGTGGCCGTGGTCTTCGGGCATGGCGATCATTTTACCGCCGGCCTGGACCTGGTCAGCGCCAGCGCGGCACTGACCGAAGGCTGGCAAGCCCCACCCGGTGGCTGCGACCCGTGGGGGGTCTTCGCCGGGCCCAGGGTCAGCAAACCGGTGATCGTCGCCGCCCAGGGCTACTGCCTGACCATCGGCATCGAGTTGATGCTGGCCGCCGATATCAACCTGTGCGCCAGCAACACCCGCTTTGCGCAAATGGAGGTGCAACGCGGCATCTTCCCCTTCGGTGGTGCCACCTTGCGCCTGCATCAGGTGGCCGGCTGGGGCAATGCCATGCGCTGGATGCTGACCGGCGACGAATTCGATGCCCATGATGCCTTGCACCTGGGCCTGGTGCAGGAAGTCATGGCAAGCGAGGATTTGCTGCCGCGGGCGATTGAACTGGCCGAACGCATTGCCCGGCAGGCGCCGTTGGGGGTTCAGGCAACGCTGATGTCTGCCCGGCAGGCCCGTTATGAAGGGGAAACGGCCGCGGCGCAGGGATTGCCGGCGCTGGTGAAGAAATTACTGGCCAGCGAGGATGCACAGGAGGGTGTGCGGTCACTGGTGGAGCGCCGGCCCGGAATTTTCAAAGGTTGTTGACCCCTGTAGGAGCTGCCGCAGGCTGCGATCTTTTGATCTTAAAAAAACAAAATCAAGAGATCGCAGCCTGCGGCAGCTCCTACACGGGGATTTGTGTTCTCAGGTCGCCGGGCGAATCGCCTTGATCAGCGACTGCAACGAATACCCCAACCGCGGCGCCAATGCTTCGGCCCGTGCGGTCAGGCTTTCCATGTCCAGCGCCTGATCCAGTTCCGACGGCACGATCAGGATCACGTTGCCCTCCTTCACCGGCAGCTCCCAGTAATGCCGATGGTAGAGCCCGCGCAGCAACGCGGCGCCCAGTGGCTTGCCATCGTCGGTGGCCCATTGGTTGATCACCAGCCAGCCTCCCGGATTCAGGCGCTTCTGACAGTTCTCCAGGAAGGTCCAGGCCAGATGCCCGACACCCGGGCCGACGTCGGTGTAGAGATCGACAAAAATCAGGTCCGCAGGCTCGGCGGTGTCGAGCAGCTCAAGCGCATCGCCCACGCGGATATACAGGCGCGGGTCGTCGTCCAGCCCCAGGTACTCGATGGCCAGGCGCGGCACATCCGGGCGCAGTTCGATGGCTTCGACATCCTCCAGCGGCAGGAACTTGAGGCAGGCCTGGGTCAGCGTTCCGGCGCCAAGCCCCAGGAACAGCGCGCTTTCCGGCTGCTCATGGCACAGCGCACCGATCAGCATCGCCCGGGTATAGTCGTACTCGAGCCAGCTCGGATCGGCCGTGAACACGCAACTTTGTTCGATGGCATCACCGAATTCGAGGAAGCGGTAATCGGCCACTTCCAGCACGCGAATCACGCCATATTCGTCCTGCACCTCGGCGAGCAGATGCTCGACGCGCTCCTCAGTCATTTCGTCTCCTGATCGTTGCCGGGCCTTCTTGGGCAAACAGCAACGCGATAAACCGCAGCGGAAGCGGCAAAGGCGCGATTGTCCGCGAATCGACGGGAACAGGTCACGCACTAATTGCTGATAACATGGTCGTCCGAGCGGAAAACACTAGAGATCATGATGAGCCAACCCTGGAGCCCTGACAGCTGGCGCGCCCTGCCGATCCAGCAACAACCCCAATACCCCGACGCGGCGCATCTGCAGCACGTCGAGCAGACCCTGGCCAGCTACCCGCCGCTGGTGTTTGCCGGGGAAGCCCGGGAATTGCGCCGTCAGTTCGCCGAAGTGACCCAGGGACGAGCGTTTTTGCTGCAGGGCGGCGATTGCGCCGAAAGTTTCGCCGAGTTTTCCGCTGCGAAAATCCGCGACACCTTCAAGGTGCTGCTGCAAATGGCCATTGTCATGACTTTCGCGGCCGGCTGCCCGGTGGTCAAGGTCGGGCGCATGGCCGGGCAGTTCGCCAAGCCTCGCTCGGCTAACGACGAGACCATCGACGGCGTGACATTGCCGGCCTACCGTGGCGATATCGTCAACGGCATCGGTTTCGATGAAAAAAGCCGCGTACCGGACCCGGAACGCCTGCTGCAGTCGTACCACCAGTCCACCGCCACCCTCAACCTGCTGCGTGCCTTCGCCCAGGGCGGGTTTGCCGACCTGCACCAGGTACACAAGTGGAACCTGGACTTCATCGCCAACTCTGCCCTCGCGGAAAAATACAGCCACCTCGCCGACCGCATCGATGAAACACTGGCGTTCATGCGCGCCTGTGGTATGGACAGCTCGCCGCAACTGCGCGAAACAAGTTTTTTCACCGCTCACGAAGCGCTGCTGCTCAATTACGAGGAAGCCTTTGTCCGTCGCGACAGCCTGACCAACGACTATTACGACTGTTCGGCCCACATGCTATGGATCGGCGATCGCACCCGCCAACTCGATGGCGCGCATGTCGAATTCCTGCGCGGGGTGAATAATCCGATCGGGGTCAAGGTCGGCCCGAGCATGAATCCCGAGGAGCTGATTCGCCTGATCGACGTGCTCAACCCCGACAACGATCCGGGGCGCCTGAACCTGATCGCCCGCATGGGCGCGAACAAGGTTGGCGATCATTTGCCGCAACTGATCCGCGCCGTGCAGCAAGAAGGCCGGCAGGTGCTCTGGAGTTCCGATCCGATGCACGGCAACACGATCAAGGCCAGTAGTGGCTACAAGACTCGCGACTTTGCGCAGATCCTTGGCGAGGTGAAGCAGTTCTTCCAGGTTCACGAAGCCGAGGGCAGTTACGCCGGTGGCATCCACATCGAAATGACCGGTCAGAATGTCACCGAGTGCATCGGTGGAGCGCGGCCGATCACCGAGGACGGTTTGTCGGATCGCTACCATACGCATTGCGACCCGCGGATGAATGCCGATCAGTCGCTGGAATTGGCGTTTTTGATTGCTGAGACATTGAAGCAGGTTCGGCGTTAAACAGCGCTGAATTCTTCGCGAGCAGGCTCGCTCCCACAGTGGACCGCGTCCTACAGGGCAACTCGGTTTACTGTGGGAGCGAGCCTGCTCGCGAAGGGGTCGGCTCAGGCACCATCAATACTGGCCAATGCCACCCGCAATCTTGCCGCACTCGCCCGCGGGCAATTCAACTGGACCTGCGCCAGTCCCAGCCAATCCGCCATCCGCCGCAAATTCACCGCCAACGCCAACATCCCCTCGTCATCCAGCCCCGACGCTTCCTCATGTACCGCATGCACCGCCAACCGCCCGGCCGCCCTCTCGGCACGCAGGTCAACCCGCGCGGCAATCCGTTCATTGTGCAAAAACGGCAGGACGTAATAGCCATAGATCCGCTTGTCCGGCGGCGTGTAGATCTCCAGCCGGTAGCGAAAATCAAACAGCCGCTCGGTACGGCTGCGCTCCCAGATCAGTGAGTCGAACGGTGAAAGCAAGGCACTGGCCTCGACCTTGCGCCGCACCTTTGGCTCAGGCAGGCAATAGGCAGGTTGCCGCCAGCCCTCGACTTCGCAGCAGAGCAACTCGCCTGCCTCGACCAACTCCGCCAGGCGCGGACGACTGTCCCCAGGACCCAAGCGAAAATAGTCTCTCAGATCTTTCTCGGTGCCGACGCCCAAGGCCGACGCAGCATGCCGTATCAGCCCGCGCTGGGCCTCAGCCTCGCTCAGCAGCGGCTGGGCCAGTATTGCAAAAGGAATAACCCGCTCCGGCAGGTCGTAGAGGCGTTCGAAGCCGCGCCTGCCTGCCACTGTCACTTCACCGGCGGCGAACAGCCATTCCAGTGCATGCTTTTCCGCACTCCAGTCCCACCAGGGCCCTGCCCGTTCCTGGCGAGTCGACAGGCTGCCAGCGCCCAACGCGCCCTGCTCCTGAACGCAGGCCAGCACCCGGCGAACCGTGTCCTGCTGCTCACGACCGAAACGCGCCAGTTGCTGATAAATATCTTCGCCACGGCTTGCCCGCTGCATGCGCCAGCGCATCAATGGGTACATCGACAAGGGCAGCAAGGACGCTTCATGCCCCCAGTATTCGAACAAGGTACGCTGTCGTCCCTGGCTCCAGGCGGCTTGATCTAGCAGGTCGGCGCGATACTGGCCAAGCCGGGAAAACAGCGGCAGGTAGTGCGAACGCACCAGCGCATTGACCGAGTCGATCTGCAAAATGCCCAGGCGCTCGATCAATCGATTGATCCTGGCAGGCTTGACCGGAACAGGGGGCTGGCGCCCGACAAAACCTTGTGCGGTCAGCGCCAGGCGTCTGGCTTGCTTCAAGGAAAAAGACAGGGATGCAGGCATCTGGCGACTCTTCGGCAAGGGTCTTCCCACCTTAGCGGCAGGCGGGAAAAACGCCACTACCAACGCCTCATCGCTTGAGAGGATCATTCCAGAATGGCCGGGCAGACTCCCTGCGGACATCGGCTCGACTCAAGCCAATATCACGCAGGCACTCGTCGCTCAGTCGCGCCAACTCGGTTCGATCCCTGTTCAGTTTGCGCCAGCGCTGCAATTGCGTGACCACCGCCCAAACGGGCTGTCGGAGCCTGAGCAGCGCATCGCGCACGCCATGCCTCGCACGCTTTCGTTCAATGCCTTGTCGTTCCATGACACCACTCCTCAATGTTGGGGAGGGGATCTTCGGCCAGCGCAGAACCAGGCTCCAGCAAAGCTCTATGACCATCTGTTTCGGACTCGCGCCTACCCCATCAGCCCGGGGTTTGGCCGGGATAATGGGGTAGTGACAGGACATTTCCATGGGTCGTCGAGCCTATTTTCCATTGCTCATCGGGTCTTGCCAGAAGTGCAGTTCAGCTTCGTGGGCGACGTCGGCACGACTCAAGCCGATGTCCTTCAACGCCTCATCACTCATGCTCGCCAGCATTTCGCGCTCACGGTGCAGTTCGTACCAGCGACTGAACTTGTGCAACAGGTCGGATATCAGGTGAACCGAATGTTTTTCAGTGCCGTGAATTTCATGATGACCTTTCATCTTGTTGCCCTCCGTTTGGATGGCTCAAGTCTCTGCCCAGGTCTAAGATCAATCCAACGAATGTTTCTGATGGTAACCATCTCGGAGATTGATGAATGTCCGCCTACCCGAGTATCGATACCGAAGTGCTGCGTACCTTTGTCGCCATCGCTGACCAGGGGGGCTTCACTCGTGCCGGTGAATTGGTCAACCGTACCCAGTCGGCCGTCAGCATGCAGATGAAGCGGCTGGAAGAAGATGTGCTGCAGCGCCAATTGTTCCAGCGCGACGGACGCCAGGTGCGGCTCACGGCCGAAGGCCAGGTACTGCTGGGTTATGCGCGGCGTATCCTCAAGCTGCACAGCGAAGTATTCAACACGCTGCGCGAGCCACACATGGTCGGTACGGTTCGCATTGGCACCCCGGACGACTACGTGATGCGTTTTCTGCCGGGGATCCTGCGTCAGTTTGCCCAATCCTATCCGCTGATCCAGATCGAAGTGCATTGTGAATCATCAAAACAACTGCTGATGCGCCAGGATCTCGACCTGTCCATCGTCACCCGTGAACCGGGCAGCGAAATCGGCCAGTTGTTGCGCAAGGAGCGTTTGGTCTGGGCCGAGGCGCAATGCTACAGCGCCCACGAGCAGACGCCGTTGCGCCTGGCGATGTTCAACACTGATTGCTTCTGCCGGATGTGGGCCTGTAACGCCCTTGATGCCCAAGGGCGCGATTATCGCGTGGCGTATAACAGCGACAGTCTGTCGGCGATCATGGCGGTCGTCAGCGCTGGCCTGGCTGTCACCGCGCAGCTTGAAAGCCTGATCACCGCGGACATGCGCATCCTGGGTGAAGCCGAGGACCTGCCAGTGCTACCCGAGGCCAGCATCATGCTGGTGCGCAACCTGCATAATCCGTCACCGATCACCGAGTGCCTGGCAGAGCATATCGTCGAAGGCTTCAAGCTTTAAACACAAGCATGACCGCACAGCACAGCAGGAAGCCGCAAAACAAGGCGCGCAACAGGCGCTCCGGCAGGCTGTGGGCGATCTTCACGCCCCAACTGATACTCATCAGCCCGCCGATCGCCAGTGGCACACCGATCATCCAGTTCACCTGGTGATGGACGCCATAGGTGACCAGCGTCACACCGGTGCTCGGCAGTGCCAGTGCCAGGGACAACCCTTGGGCAACCACCTGTGTAGTGCCGAACACGCTGGTCAACACCGGTGTGGCCACCACCGCCCCGCCCACGCCAAACAGCCCGCCCATGGTGCCGGATGCGGCACCGAGCACGCCGAGCCATGGCCAGGAATGGTTCATCTGCGTTGAAGGCGCTGCACTGGTGAAGAACATCCGCACCAGGTTGTAGGCGCACAACGCGATCAGGAACGCGACAAAACCGATGCGCATGCTTTGTGCATCGATACCCACCGCCCAGATCGATCCAAGCCAGGCGAAGCAAAAGCCCATCGAGGCCAGCGGCAGCGCGTAGCGCAACTCGATCTTGTTGCGCTGGTGGTAGCGCCACAGCGCCAGCATCACGTTCGGCACCACCATCACCAACGCCGTACCTTGGGCAATCTGCTGATCGAGACCGAATAACACGCCCAGCATAGGAATGGCGATCAATCCCCCGCCGATGCCAAAGAGGCCGCCGAGTGTTCCCAAGGCGGCGCCGAAAACCAGGTACAGCACAAACTCAATCACTGTGTATCTCTCCCAAACGTCAGGCGATTCATCCTACGCAACTGGTTCTGGCGGCGAAACGCACAGCAACGCACAATGGCTATGCCAAACTCGCACAAGCATCGAGCCACTCATGAATCCCAACCAACTGACCGATCAACTGGGCCTGTTTCTCGACGTTCTGGAAACCGGCAGTTTTTCCGCCGCGTCACGCCGTCATCCACTGACGCCCTCGGCTGTGGCACGGCGCATTGACAGTCTGGAAGGCGCCGTCGGCAGCCAATTGTTCATACGCAGCACCCATGCGGTGCGCGCGACGCCTGCGGGCATGGCGTTCGCTGAGCGCGCACGCAGGATCGTCGCCGAATTGCGCCTGGCCCGGGCCGAAGCGGTGTCCCTGAGCAGTGCTCCGGAAGGCCTGATTCGTATCGACGCACCGGCCGCGTTCGGGCGGCGTCACCTGGCACCGGTGATTGCCGATTTCCTGCTGCTCTATCCCGGCCTCGACGTGCAATTGCAGTTGATCGACAGCTTTGTCGACATGCAGGGCTTGAACCTGGGCAAGGTCGACCTGGTGTTGCGCGCCGGGCAATTGGCCGATACCCGGTTGGTGGCCACGCCGCTGGCGAGCATGGTTCGCATTGCCTGCGCCAGTCCCGCCTACTTGCAACGCCGCGGCGTGCCGAATGATCCGGCGCAACTGGTCGAGCATGATGGCCTGGACTGGGCCGGCCTGGCCCCTCCCTTCGCCTGGCGCTTTGAACGGAACGGCCAGATGCAATTGCATCGGCCGTCGCGCGTGCGCATGAGCGCCAACAATGCCGAAGCGTTGATCTCCAGCGCACTGGCCGGCCTGGGCATTGCCCACTTGCCGACCTGGCTCGTCAGCGAATACCTGTTGCGCGGCGAACTGCTGCCGTTGTTCTGCGAGAACGGCCTGCCAAAGCCGGAAAGCTCCGGGATCTACGCCTTGCGACTGCAGCAACAACCCAACTCCCGCAGTCGCCTTCTCCTGGAATACCTGAAAACCCGTTTCAGCCCCATTCCGCCCTGGGACCTGGAGCTGCAAACCCATCTGGGACGGCACTAGCCAAGAATTGTCTGGCGCGTTAAAGATTTGCCCGCTAGATTCATGAAGATCACTGATCAAGGTTTCCCAATGACCACCAAGCGCGACACCCCGGACAACTGCGACGACCTGCTGCTCGACAACCAGGCCTGTTTCGCCCTGCATTCCACTTCGCTGATGATGACCAAGGTCTACAAGCCCTTGCTGCAGGCGCTGGGCCTGACCTATCCGCAATACCTGGCGATGATGGTGCTGTGGGAGAAGGACGGTTTGACCGTAGGTGAAATCAGTGCGCGCCTGTTGACCGATCCCGGCTCGCTCACGCCACTGCTCAAGCGTCTGGAGGCCGAGGGTCTGCTCAGCCGCACCCGCAGCCGTGAGGACGAGCGCGTGGTGATCGTCGAACTCACCGAACAAGGCCGCGCCTTGCGCGACAAGGCCCGTGACATTCCGCAATGCATCCTCGGTGCCAGCGGCATGACGCTGGAACGTTTGCAGAAACTCCAGGCAGAACTTCAGGAACTGCGCCGGCATCTGCAAGACAGCCTCTGATTTTCAAACCTCCCGAAAATCCTCCCCTGTGGGAGCGAGCCTGCTCGCGAAGAGGGCATGTCAGGCGATATTGATGTTGCCTGGCACACCCTCTTTCGCGAGCAGGCTCGCTCCCACAGTCGTTTTGCGTTTGCGGTGAAAATTCAACTGATCCGAATTTTTTCATGAAAATATCTTGCGCACTAAACATTAGCGCGATATATTCATCTCGCACTTACTTAGCGCGCAAACATTTAGCGCAAACAACAAAACCCGAACGAGGCTTTCACCATGCAAACTCTCTACACCGCCATCGCAACATCCACCGGTGGCCGCGACGGTCGTGCGATCTCCAACGACAACGTTCTCGACGTCAAGCTCGCCACCCCGAAAGAACTCGGTGGTGCTGGCGGGGCGGCGACCAATCCTGAGCAACTGTTCGCCGCCGGTTACTCCGCCTGCTTCATTGGCGCGCTGAAATTCGTCGCCAGCCAGACCAAACGCAAAATTCCGGATGACGCGTCGATCACGGCCCACGTCGGCATCGGCCAGATCCCTGGCGGTTTCGGCCTGGATATCGACTTGCACATCAGCTTGCCGGGCCTTGAACAAGCCGACGCACAAACATTGGTCGAGGCTGCCCACCAGGTCTGCCCGTACTCCAACGCCACCCGCGGCAACGTCGAAGTGCGTCTGCACGTAACTGTCTAACGTCGCTTTCCACTCAGGCCCGAACAGGAAATGAACATGAACACTTTCAGCAAAGTCTTGACCGGTACCCTTCTCGCCCTGTCTGTCCACAGTGCATTCGCCGGCGACGTTGAACACAACACCCAGGCGTTTCTCGATGTGCTGAATGCCGGCACTGGCAAACCGATGGAACAGCTGACGCCCAAAGATGCTCGCGCCGTGCTGGTGGGCGCGCAATCCGGGGTGAAGCTGACGTTGCCAAAAGCCGATGTCAGCCAGAAGACCATCCAGGTCGATGGCCAACCGCTGGACCTGACCATCGTCCGGCCGGCCGGGGTCAAGGGTGAGCTGCCGGTGTTCATGTTCTTCCACGGCGGCGGCTGGGTTCTGGGGGACTTCCCGACGCACGAGCGTCTGGTTCGGGATCTGGTAGCGGGCTCGGGGGCGGCAGCGGTTTTCGTCAACTACACGCCGTCACCGGAAGCGCACTACCCGGTGGCGATCAACCAGGCTTACGCCGCGACCCAATGGGTGGCCGAGCACGGCAAGGAGATCAACGTCGATGGCAAACGCCTGGCGGTGGCCGGCAACAGTGTTGGCGGCAACATGGCGGCAGTGGTCGCGCTGATGGCAAAAGACAAAGGTACACCGGCAATCAAATTCCAGGTCCTGTTGTGGCCGGTGACCGATGCCAACTTCGACACCGGTTCCTATAACCAGTATGCCGAAGGGCACTTCCTGACTCGCAACATGATGAAGTGGTTCTGGGACAACTACACCACCGACCCCAAGCAGCGTAACGAGATCTACGCTTCGCCGCTTCGGGCGACCC
The DNA here is from genome assembly GCF_000408945.1 of Pseudomonas sp. G5(2012). Lineage (NCBI taxonomy): Bacteria > Pseudomonadati > Pseudomonadota > Gammaproteobacteria > Pseudomonadales > Pseudomonadaceae > Pseudomonas > Pseudomonas sp. G5(2012). The sequence goes on along the minus strand of NZ_APIO01000114.1, from coordinate 11,331 downwards.
CGGCGCAACTCAAGGGCCTGCCACCTGCGTTGGTGCAAACCGCCGGAGCCGACGTACTGCGCGATGAAGGCGAGGCCTACGCCCGCAAACTCGACGAGGCCGGCGTGGCGGTGACCTCGGTACGCTACAACGGCATGATCCACGACTATGGTTTGCTCAACGTGGTCAGCCAGGTGCCGGCAGTGCGTTCGGCGATGTTGCAGGCGTCGCAAGAGCTCAAGCAACACCTGAAGTAACACCCCCCCCTGTGTTTCCGACAGGCACAAAAAAGCCCGACTCGATGGTCGGGCTTTTTCATTCCTGAAGCAGTGCTTATTTAGCACGGCCTTTGTAGGAACCGCCTTCGCGGGTATCGATCTCGATCATGTCGCCGATTTCGATGAAGTCAGCAACCGACAGCTCGGTACCGTTCTTCAGTTTGGCAGGCTTCATCACCTTGCCGGAAGTGTCGCCGCGAGCGGAACCTTCGGTGTAGTCAACCTGACGCACGATGGTGGTCGGCAGCTCTACGGAAACCAGGCGGCCTTCGAAGAACACGGCTTCGCAAACGTCGGTCATGCCTTCTTCGATGAACGGCAGAACGCTTTCGATGTCTTCGGCATTCAGTTCGTACATGGTGTAGTCGGTGGTGTCCATGAACGTGTAGCTGTCACCGCTGATGAAGGACAGGGTCGCTTCTTTGCGGTCCAGGATCACGTCGTCCAGCTTGTCGTCGGCGCTGTAGACGGTTTCGGTCTTGTAGCCGGTCAGCAGGTTTTTCAGCTTGGTCTTCATGATCGCGCTGTTACGGCCCGACTTGGTGAATTCAGCTTTCTGAACCAGCCAAGGATCGTTGTCGATACGGATCACGGTACCGGGTTTGAGTTCTTTACCAGTTTTCATTGCGAATATCCGAATTTGGATGGGATTTACAAAAATCTAGGCCGCGTATCATATCCAATTTACATAAAACTGTACCAGCGCCGCGGCAAGATCGGTGTGCAAGGCCTGTTCCAGACACCACGTCTCGGCGTGATTTTGCAGCTGCGGCCAGTGTTTTCGGGTTGATTGCCAGTGGTCGGTCATTGTCTCACCGGCATTCCAGGCCCGCCAGAGACCACTGATCGCCTCGCCAGCCGCAGGCGAAAGGTCTTTGGTGTAGAGAGAGAGGAAGGCTTCGAGCTTGTCCAGATGAACATCTTCCTCCTGCTGATAGATGTGCCACAACATCGGCCGTCCCGCCCATTGCGCGCGGACAAAGGAATCTTCGCCGCGTACGGCGTTGAAATCACAGCACCAGAGCAGCTGGTCATACTGGTCCTGTCGGACGAACGGCAGCACCTGCACGGTCAAGGCATCGCGCACATGCAATGCCCCCGCCTGCAGGTCCTGCACGCTCAGCCAACGCTCGACGTCACCCAGGATACGCCCTTGCGGCACCAACAGATGAGTGGGCATCGAGTCGCTCGCCAAGGTGTCCAGCCAGCTGGCCAACCCGGAATTTTCATAGGCAAACAGTGAAATCAGTAGCGCACCGGGCGCGCGGTCGACTCCCAGGCCTTGCAGGAAGGTTTGCTGAGCCTCGGGACTCTGCTGGAATTGCCGGCGCCGCTCGAGCAATCCGCTTTCACGCAGCAGGCCGCCCGTACCTTTGTGGAACCCGGGGAAGAAAAAGTGCTTCTGGACGTGTTTGTATTTTACCGACGGCAAGCCGTGGCAGCCGATCACCCAGTCCTCGGCGCTCAGGTAATCGAGGTTCATCCACAGCGGCGTTTTGTCCCGCTGCGCCATGGCGTCCATGTAGGCGCCTGGCAACTGGCAGGCAAACGCGGCGATCACCACATCGGCCGCTTCTACCGGTTGCCAGTCGGCCGACCATTGACATACCTCGACACCCTGGTGCCATTGCCGACCAGCGTGAATGTCGATCTGCGGACACAGGCGCTCGAAGGCACGCAGATCATCGACCCACAAACGCACCTCCACCCCGTGCTCGGCCACCAGTTGCCGGGACAGCCGCCACGTCACGCCGATGTCGCCAAAATTGTCGACCACGGTGCAAAAAATATCCCAGCGGGTTTTCATATCAGGCATTCCAGGCTCCCGTTGGCAAAGGTGCCAATTGTCCGCATAAATCAGCCCGCGCAGAAGAGCCGACGCCGATTAATCTTCGTGCGACAATCGGCACTCGCCCGCGACCCCTCGCCAGGAGGCAACCATGCCCTACCGCCCTACTCCGCGCCGACCCATTGCGATTCACCTCAGTGCCCTGCAACTGACCGGCAGCATCGCCCTGGGGCTGTGGCTGGGTTTCATCGCCATCGCGTTGACCGGCTGGCTGGTGTCCCGGCTTTTTTTCAGCGAGCAACTGGCGCCGGTCGCTGCCGCGGTGGAACAACTGGCCAAGCCGCCAGTGGTGGCACGCCCGGTGCCGGACAATCCCGCACAGAGCCCGTTGTTCGAGCAGTATGAAGAAAACCTGCGCAAGAACGAGCAGGCGCAACGACTCGACCAGGCGCGCGGCAGCAACCGCAACCTGTCGAACCCCCGCTGCCAATTCTGGTTACAACAGGATCAGACGGCACCGAGCGAAAAAAGCCGCGCCAACGTCCTGCAATTCTGCGATTGATCATGAATAAGCACACTGTCCACCAACTGATTCTCGACAAATTGCGGGTCGATCTCGACATTGCCGAGCGCGCGGCGCAAACCGCCTACGAAACCGCGACCCACGAAGAAAACATCGCTGAAAACAAGTACGACACCCTGGGCCTGGAGGCGTCTTACCTGGCTGCAGGCCAAGCCAGGCGGGTCGAGGAGATTCGCCAGTCACTGGCGCTTTGCCAGAACCTGGCATTGCGTGCGTATGACGCGCAACGGGGTATCGAGATAGGTGCGCTGCTCGGCCTGGAGGACGAAAAGGGCCGCGAGCAATGGTTGTTCCTGGCGCCGGATGCGGCGGGCCTGAAGGTTGACCTGGTGGGGCAACTGATTACCGTCATCACCCCGCGCTCACCGCTGGGCAAAAGCCTGCTGGGCAAGCTCGCAGGCGACGAGGTGGAGATCCTGGTGGCGGGCGCTCGGCAACAGTTTGCTGTCACCGAGGTGGTTTGACCGGCTGCCCCGCCAACGCGGCGGGCCGCTCTATCAGTGAACCGGCAGTTCGACGCCGTCGAACAGCTCTTCCAGCTCCTGTTTGTTGTGGCACTGGATGGCCTTGGCCATGACTTCGCGGGTCAGGTGCGGGGCGAACTTCTCGATGAAGTCACACATGAAACCGCGCAGGAAGGTGCCGCGACGGAAACCGATCTTGGTCACGCTGGATTCGAACAACTCGCTGGCATCGAGCACCACCAGGTCGTTGTCGAGCTTGGTATCGACCGCCATTTTCGCCACGATGCCCACACCCAGGCCCAGGCGCACGTAGGTCTTGATCACGTCGGCGTCCGCGGCGGTAAACACCACCTTGGGCGTCAGGCCACGGTGGCTGAAGGCTTCGTCGAGCTTGGAACGGCCGGTGAAACCGAACACATAGGTCACGATCGGGTATTCGGCCAGGGCTTCGAGAGTCAACTTCGAGAGTTTGGTCAACGGATGCCCCTGGGGCACGACCACACAGCGATTCCAGCGATAGCAAGGCATCATCACCAGGTCGCCAAACAGCTCGAGGGCTTCGGTGGCAATGGCGAAATCCACGGTGCCATCAGCGGCCATCTCGGCGATCTGCATCGGCGAGCCCTGGTGCATGTGCAGGGCAACGTCCGGATACTGCTTGATGAAATTGCTGATCACCGGCGGCAACGCGTAGCGCGCCTGGGTGTGGGTGGTGGCGATCGACAGGGTGCCTTTTTTCTCGTTGGAGAATTCCTGGGCGATCTGCTTGATGCTTTCGACCTTGCGCAGGATCTCGCCAGCGGTGGTGATAATGCGCTCACCGGCCGGAGTAACGCGCGTCAGGTGCTTGCCGCTGCGGGCGAACACTTCGACGCCCAATTCGTCTTCCAGCAAACGGATCTGCTTGCTGATGCCCGGCTGAGAGGTGTAGAGACTTTGGGCAGTAGCGGAAACGTTGAGGTCGTGGTGCGCCACTTCCCAGATGTAGCGCAATTGTTGGAGCTTCATATGAATCCCTCAAAGCAGGTAGACGCCACGGGCATCAGCGACGGTATATAACTATATTAATGGTTTGAAGAATAAATCTAGAACTTTTTGTCAAAATGCCATTATTCGTGTTCTAGCGATCCCCTTGGCGACGACGCTGCACCAGCGGCACCAGGTAGACCGGTACCTTGGCCAGTTGCAACACACGCGCTGCGGTCCGGCCCAAAGGCGTTTCAGCACCCGCACCGTGACTGTGACTCCCTACGATGAGCAAATCCACCGAGAGTTTCTGCGCCTGGTCGAGAATCACCTGCGATGGATCACCCTGCAGCACCCGTACCGCCTTGATCCGCAAAAGATCCTGCTCCCCCTCGTCACCCAACTCTTCGCGAAAATTGTCGAGCACCCGCTGCTCGATGCTGGCAATCACCGTGTTAAGACCCTGACTGTGAAATTCGTTCAATGCCTGCTCATCGAGATAACTCTGCAGCACCGATTCGGCAAACAGCCCCATGGGCTCGACGGCGTGCACCACGTACAGGTCGGCATCGAATGTTCGGGCCAATTCCAGGGCATGCTGCATCACCACGGGTGCGTACAGCCCGAGGTCAGTGGCATACAGCATCGAACGAATCATATGACCTCCTCGCGTGCCGACATGGCGGAGATTGATTCAGCTTAGCAGTGCCTTGGCGAGAGCGACATCTGGCGTAACACGTTGAACGGCGGGCTTAAACCTTTTGCTCGTTGCTTATGCCATGCGGCACATGGCCGGTAGCAACCACTTCGCGCGCCAACTCGCAGTGACCGGCCTGATCGTCGAAAAACACATCGGCGGCAAAGGCTTCGAGAAAGGCCGACTTGGTCAGGCCACCGAGAAACAGCGATTCATCCAGGCGAATATCCCACTCCCGCAACGTACGGATCACCCGCTCATGGGCTGGCGCCGAGCGTGCCGTGACCAGTGCCGTGCGAATCGGACAAGCGTCATCCGGGAACTCGCGCTGCAACAGATTGAGGGCAGCGAGGAAGCCCTTGAACGGCCCACCGCGCAGAGGCTCGCGGGCCGCTTCGCGCTCGCTGGCCTGAAACGCTTCCAGCCCACCGGCCTGATAGACGCGTTCGGATTCGTCGGAAAACAGTACGGCATCACCGTCGAAGGCAATGCGCAGTTCATCGCTGGCTGCACGGCTGGCGCCGCCGGACAGAATGGTCGCCGCGGCGAATCCGGCGTCCAGCGCACTGCGTACGTCTTCGGCGTGGGTTGAAAGAAACAGATCGCAGCCAAAGGCCTTGAGGTAGGGATACGGACTGCGCCCTCCGACAAACGCCGCACGGGAAATCGCCAGTCCATAGTGATGGATCGAGTTGAACACGCGTAGTCCGGTGTCGGCGCTGTTGCGCGAGACCAAAATCACCTCGACCCGTGCCCGGCCGAGGTGGGCATTGAGGTTCAGGAGTTTTTGCACCAGCGGGAAGGCGTCACCGGGCTCGAGTATTTCTTCTTCGTGTTCAATCTGATATTGCCGGTAGGCCTCGACACCACTCGACAGATAGACCTTGTGGCTTTCACTCAGGTCGAACAACGCTCGCGAAGAAATCGCCAGCACCAACTTGTCGTCTATGGACTTTGGCATCCCCTTCCCCCTCCGGTTGATCGACTCAGGTATTACGTCGATCGATGAAACTCAAACTGCGATACATCGCCTCGATCCGTGGCAATTCACAGCCGACGGCCTTCGCCGCGGCCAGAGGCCGAGCGTAGATGGCCTCCAGTTCCAGCGGACGCTTGTGCAAAAAATCGTGGTACATGCTCGGCCAGTAGTCCGGCATTCTCTGCGTCACCTGCAAAAGCTGCTCGGCATAACCGGCGGGCACTTCGTGACCGCAGGCGGTTGCGCCCTGGATCACTTCGGCCATCAGCGAGGTGATCAGCTCACGGCTGTCGGCGTCGGCCATGAGCGGCGTGGTACTCGCCCCGAGCAGCACGGACAGGCCGTTGTACGGAATATTCCAGACCAGTTTCTGCCAGCGCGCCTGGTGCAGGTTAGCCATGGCCTGGGCGTCGATACCAGCCGCACGAAACAACCCGGCCCCCTCCTCGACAATCGCGGCACGCGATGGATCATCGGACGCCGGCCCGCTGTGATAGCCGACATGTACCGCCCCCAGCGCCTGATGAGTGATGACACCGGGGCCCTGGCGATGGACGCAGATATAGCAGAGCCCGCCCAGCACATGCAGCGCATCGGGCAGCAGTTCACGCAGGCTGTCTTCGACATCCAGGCCATTTTGCAACAGCAGCACCCTGGCATTCGGTGCAGCGGCTTGCACGATGGCGGGCGCGAGATCGCGGTTACTGGTGGTTTTTGCGCCAACCAGCAACCAGTCGCAAGGTGGCATGTCTTCGGCCGCCGAGTAGGCCTGCACCGGATTCAGCGTCAGCGCTCCATGTACAGCGCTGTGCAGTTGCAGCCCGCGCTCGGCCACCGCACGAAACTCGCTGCGCAACAGAAAATGCACATCGTAGCCGGCCTGCGCCAGCATCATCCCGTAGAACCCGCCGATGGCCCCGGTCCCGATAATTCCGATTGTCGGTTTCGCAACTGCACCCGTCATGGCAACTCCTCTGCTGTTCGACCCAGCGCCTGCCCCAGAGCGGCGTTGAGCTCGGCGCCGGTCAGGCGCGATTTTAGTGCCCCGAAGAATTCGCCGTCGCGTACCACAAACAGCGCCGGCAAGTGAAAGACCTGATATTGCTCGACCACCCCGCCATTGTTGCCGGCATCGATCCAGCACAGGCGATCGACGTCCAGGTCGAGCGCAGGCAGCTGCTCACGGGCAAAACGACAGGAGGCGCAGCCGACACTGGTGAAAATCACCAGCGATACGCCGCTCATTGCCAGCAGCCGTTGGTCGGCGTCGAAATCGGTCAGTTCCAATTCGACCACTATACTGGGTGGAACAATGTCAGATGGCCGACACATGGAGTCCGTGCTCATGGGACGTTTTCTTCCTCATCCTGACGATATACCTGTCGAGTTGACGTTGCTCAAACCTGAGTGCATCTCCAGGCAACAGCTGCACACTATCAGCCTCGGGGGCATGGCTTGCAATTATCACCGCGCCTGGCGCCATGGCACCGCGCTGGAGGTACGCATGCCGACCCTGAACCCGGACCTGCGCTTTCTGGGCTATGTGGCCTGGTGCCTGCGACGAAAGCGAGGCTACCTGGTGGGTATTGCCTTCGTCGACGAACAGACACTTTTCAGCGCAAGAATGGGCGAGCAGGTGTGCCAGATCGAGCGTTACTGCCGCCAGCATGACGCCCACAACGACCTGCAGGAAATCCAGGCCCTGGCCCTGGAGTGGGTCCAGCAGCATGCCGACGAGTTCTCCCACGACAAGGTTCACCAGGCATTTGCACAGGCCGTGCTGGATTAAACCGGGCCAGCCCATTGTCTAGCCACGGTGTAACGCGCTAAGGTTCTGCTCCCCGACGCGCTTAATTTGCTGTGCTCCGCCGCGCGGGTTCGCTGGCGGCCGGCACCCGTGACCTGACGAGTAAACGATGGCTGATTTACCGATCAACGACCTAAACGTCGCTTCCAACGAGACGCTGATCACTCCTGACCAGCTCAAGCGTGATATCCCCCTGAGCGATGCCGCCCTGCGCACCGTCACCAAGGGCCGCGAAGTCATTCGCAACATTCTCGATGGTACCGACCATCGCCTGTTCGTGGTCATCGGGCCTTGCTCGATCCACGACATCAAGGCGGCCCACGAGTACGCCGAGCGCCTGAAGGTTCTCGCGGCGGAAGTGTCCGATACCTTGTATCTGGTCATGCGTGTGTATTTCGAGAAGCCACGCACCACCGTTGGCTGGAAAGGCTTGATCAACGACCCCTACCTGGACGACTCGTTCAAGATCCAGGACGGCCTGCATATTGGTCGCCAGCTGTTGCTGGACCTGGCCGAAATGGGCCTGCCAACCGCTACCGAGGCACTCGATCCGATCTCCCCGCAATACCTGCAGGATTTGATCAGCTGGTCGGCCATCGGCGCGCGTACTACCGAATCCCAGACTCACCGTGAAATGGCCTCCGGCCTGTCCTCGGCCGTCGGCTTCAAGAACGGTACGGATGGCGGCCTGACCGTTGCGATCAACGCCCTGCAATCGGTTTCCAGCCCGCACCGCTTCCTGGGCATCAACCAGGAAGGTGGCGTGTCGATCGTTACCACCAAGGGCAATGCCTACGGTCACGTCGTACTGCGCGGCGGCAACGGTAAGCCGAACTACGATTCGGTCAGCGTAGCCCTGTGCGAACAAGCGCTGAACAAAGCGAAGATCAAGCCCAACATCATGGTCGATTGCAGCCACGCCAACTCCAACAAGGACCCGGCCCTGCAACCGCTGGTGATGGAAAACGTCGCCAACCAGATCCTCGAAGGCAATCAGTCGATCATCGGCCTGATGGTCGAAAGCCACCTGAATTGGGGTTGCCAGGCCATCCCGAAAGACCTCGCCGACCTGCAATACGGCGTGTCGATCACCGATGCCTGCATCGACTGGACTGCTACCGAAAACACCTTGCGCAGCATGCATGCCAAGCTCAAGGAAGTACTGCCAAAACGCCAACGCACCTGATTGGCGCTTGCCGCAGACAAAAAAACGCCGGGCTGAGCCCGGCGTTTTTTTATGCAGCGATTTTCTCGAGGGTCACTGGCTCAGCTTGGCAGCATGGCGCTGGTGACGCTCCATGTAGCGCTCGACATAGGAGCACGAGGGAATGACGGTATAGCCCATTTCCTCGGCGTACTGCAGCGCCTGTTCGGTCAGGGCCGCGGCGATGCCGCGACCGCGCAATGCATTGGGCACAAATGTGCGATAGATATCCAGGGTCTGTTTCCCCAGATCCATATAGGTCAGGTAGGCACGATGACCGTCCACATTGGTCTCGAATTGATGACCAGCCTGGTCATGGTGGATGGACAACGCCTCGCTCATCACTACTCCTCGCGGGTCTGGAATTCTGACCCCTACCTTACCGATGTTTTTCCGGCGAAGGAACAACTACGCCACCCCGTGCCTGAATCGACACCGAGAAGAGCTACACCGATCTCGCGCAACCGAGCACGTACAAATAGTAGGCACCATTGGCAGAAATGCTCAAGGTTCGCTCGTCATCATGCTGGTTGGCAGGTGCTGCTGTGGATAACGCAGGAAACAGCTCGACCGAAAGGTCTTGCAGCGATCGGTAGCCTGAACATTGCCGGATGTTGAGACATAAGACGAGCGCCCCTCGTTAAAGTCACCTGAACATCGAGAAAGATATGAGGGACACTGCGCAATTTCCGAACAAAAGTGTAGACGAATGCATCTAGAAGGACTTTAGCCAAGACCGGAAAAAGAGCTTTGAGCCTGGGGAACTTTTCCTTGGCGGCTCGCTCATCTCGGGCCTTGCAGCTGGATATTTTTTATACAACGCAGTTAAAAGTTGCTCGAAAAAGAATCAACGCCTACAATTTTTTTTGCTTCTTGCTTCACGTCAGTTTACTTACGACAAGTAATGGGTAGTATGTACGCCGGCTATTTCCTCACTCGGAGGAGACAGCCACTTAATAGAAAGTCCTTGAAGGGGAACACGATGAACAACGTTCTGAAATTCTCTGCTCTGGCCCTGGCCGCAGTTCTGGCTACCGGTTGCAGCAGCGCATCGAAAGAAACCGAAGCACGTCTGACCGCTACTGAAGACGCAGCAGCTCGCTCCCAAGCTCGTGCAGACGAAGCTTACCGTAAAGCTGATGAAGCTCTGGCTGCTGCTCAAAAAGCACAACAGACTGCTGACGAAGCTAACGAGCGTGCTCTGCGCATGCTGGAAAAAGCTAGCCGCAAGTAATAGTCCTTCGGGATTATTATCAAGCCGACCCATTTTTTGGGTCGGCTTTTTTATTGCCTGCTGTTTCCTGCAGCCAATAAAAAACCCGCCGACGCGGCCTGCGTCGGCGGGTTTTTTTCAGGCATTACTGCAGCGGGTCGATCGGCGCACTCGTCACCATGGCCGCGGTAGTGTTCGGCACGCCGATTTCCACCGGCAGGCCATCTTCGGCAGCCACTACATCACGTACCACATCCCAGTTCATACGCAGGTTATTGGTGATGTCTTCACGCTTGAGCATCGCGTTGATCACCGCAGTGTGCTTGTCGACCACCGACGGGTTGCCCTTGTCATCCAGCGGCGTGTGCGCTTCCAGGTAGACCTTGCCGCCACTCACGCCAAACTTGTAGGAGTCGTTGATGATCCGCACCGACGTTCCAACCGGCACCATGCCTGCCATTTCCAGCACGTTATTGTTGAACATGCGGAAGCAGCCATGGCTGGTGCGCATGCCGATGCCGAACTTCTTGTTCGAGCCGTGGATCAGGTAGCCCGGAGTCCCCAGGGTGAACTTGAACGGCCCCAGCGGGTTGTCAGGGCCGGCCGGCACCACGTTGGGCAGCGGATCACCATCGGCGGCATGTTCGGCCTTGATCGATGCTGGAGGCGTCCAGGTAGGGTTCGGCGTCTTGGCGGTGATGCTGGTGTGGGCAATCGGCGAGCCCCAACCTTCACGACCGATACCCAGCGGGTAGGTGTACACCACGTTCCGGCCTTTCGGGAAGTAGTAGAGGCGGTACTCGGCCAGGTTGATCACAATACCTTCACGTGGTCCTGGTGGCAGGATGAAGCGGGTTGGAAGCACGATTTCAGTGCCGGCACCAGGCAACCATGGATCGACGCCAGGGTTGGCGGCCACCATTTCCGAATAACCCAGGTCGTAGGTCGTGCCCAGGTCGGCGAAGGTATCTTCGTACTTGGCCTTGATCACCTGTACCTGACCAACGATGTCTTCACCAGGCGGTGGCAGGGGTAGCTCCAATGCTGCGACGGGACCCGCTACACAGAGGGCGGCAAGTGTCAGGCAGCGGGTGACGGCGGGAAAGCGCGGCAACATCCGGAAAATCCTTTGCATGATCGACATAGGGTATAAGAACGCGATTGTACACCGCTGGCCGTTATTTCGGGGAGGTTGCGGGGGGTGTAGGCGATGCAAGGCATTTCGTGTCGCCTGCCATTCGACCTATTGTTTGTTAACGGAGTACATATCCATTCCTGCGGTAACGGCCACTTAGGGTTTCGCTTTTACAGCGAGTCACTTGGAAAAGCCCCAAGTAACCAAGGGCTCTTGCCCCTGGCGTTCGGTGCCTCG
>NZ_APIO01000113.1:0-28250 GCF_000408945.1 Pseudomonas sp. G5(2012) | reverse complement strand
GGGCGCACACAAAAAAGGGCCCACCTTTCGGTGAGCCCTTCTAGACCGCCCAGCAGAGCGGATTTTGTTTGGTAGGCGCGATTGGACTCGAACCAACGACCCCCACCATGTCAAGGTGGTGCTCTAACCAACTGAGCTACGTGCCTGCTGTGAGGCGGCATTCTACGGAATTCCGGGAGGGTGTCAACACCTTTTTTCGAGCTAACCCTATGAATATGCAAAATATTTAATTTTGCTGCGGCGAAGAAGATTTTCCGGTGGCTGGCGGCGGTTTTTCAACTCGGGTAGGATCGACGCAATCGTTAAATTTATTAAACAGAGGCTGCAGGATGGCGAACACCCCTTACCCAGAGTCCTATTACGCCGCATCGGCCAATGCGGTGCCGCCGCGCCCGTCTTTGCAAGGCGAGGTCGAGACTGATGTCTGCGTGATCGGCGCCGGTTATACCGGACTGTCCTCGGCGTTGTTCCTGCTGGAGCACGGCTTTCGGGTGACGGTGCTGGAAGCGGCCAGGGTGGGTTTCGGTGCGTCGGGGCGCAACGGTGGGCAAATCGTTAACAGCTACAGCCGCGATATCGATGTGATCGAGCGCAGTGTCGGCCCCCGGCAGGCCCAGATGCTGGGGCAGATGGCGTTCGAAGGTGGGCGGATCATTCGTGATCGGGTGGCCAGGTACAACATCCAATGCGATTTGAAGGACGGCGGCGTGTTTGCCGCCATCACCCCCAAACAGATGGGCCACCTGGAATCCCAGAAGCGCTTGTGGGAGCGATTCGGGCACACGCAGCTGGAGTTGCTCGACCAGCGCCGCATTCGCGAGGTCGTGGCGTGCGATCAATACATCGGTGGCATGCTCGACATGAGTGGCGGGCACATCCATCCGCTCAACCTGGCGCTGGGCGAAGCGGCGGCCGTGGAGTCGTTGGGCGGCACCATTCATGAACAGTCGCCGGCAGTACGCATCGAACGCGGCGCCAGCCCGGTCGTCCACACGCCACAGGGCAAAGTCAGGGCCAAGTTCATTATCGTGGCGGGCAACGCCTACCTGGGCAACCTGGTTCCGGAGCTGGCGGCCAAATCGATGCCTTGCGGCACGCAGGTGATTACCACCGAACCCTTGGGCGATGAGTTGGCGAAAAGCCTGCTGCCCCAGGACTATTGCGTGGAAGACTGCAACTACCTGCTCGACTATTACCGCCTGAGCGGCGACAAGCGCCTGATTTTCGGCGGCGGCGTGGTGTATGGCGCACGAGACCCGGCGAACATCGAAGCGATCATACGTCCGAAGATGCTCAAGGCTTTCCCGCAGCTCAAGGATGTGAAAATCGACTACGCCTGGACCGGTAATTTCCTGCTGACCCTGTCACGTCTTCCTCAGGTCGGAAGACTGGGCGACAACATTTATTACTCCCAGGGCTGCAGCGGCCATGGCGTTACCTACACGCACCTGGCGGGCAAGGTCTTGGCTGAGGCATTGCGCGGTCAGGCAGAACGTTTCGACGCCTTTGCCGACCTGCCCCACTACCCGTTCCCGGGTGGGCAACTGTTGCGCACCCCGTTTGCTGCGCTGGGTGCGTGGTACTACGGATTGCGCGACAAACTCGGGTTCTAATGCGCTAAAAAAAATGCCCGTATCTGCTGATACGGGCATTTTTTATTTGCTCACAAAGCCTTTACCCAGCGATGGCGCGGTCCGCCGACAGTTTGCCAGCCCCTTCGATCAGCACCGCGATGCTGCCACCGAGCAACGCCAGGGCGAATTCATAGCCGTTGTTGGCCATGAACAGGCCGTTGCTGATATGAACCGTAAAGATCGCCACCAGTGAAAGGAAGGTCAGGCCCAATGCTGCCGGACGTACCAGCAAGCCGATGATCAATGCCAGGCCGCCGAAGAACTCGGTACCGCCCGCCAGCGTCGCCATCAGGTAGCCCGGTGTCAGGCCGATGCTTTCCATGTACTGCGCGGTGCCCGCCAAGCCATAGCCACCCAATGCCCCGAAGAGTTTTTGCGAACCGTGGGCGGCGAAGATGATGCCGACGACAATCCGCAAAACGGTCAGGCCGTAGCCAGCGCGGGTAAACAGTACCTTGTTGATCAGTGTGCTCATGCTGTGTCATCCCTAAAAGAGTGTGTGTTGGTTGGCCGCTATATTAATCAGTAAATCTCATGTTAAAAGCGTAAAAAATCCGCCATAACAATCAGTTTATTCGATCATTTACGAAGGGCAACTTTTTGCCCCTGGGGCTCCAACGACTCCCGCTCCCGATCGAACGCCAGGTAATACTTGTTCACGCTATTAACATAGCTGACAGGTCCCATTCCCACCTGCTCCATGGCGATGCGCTCCACCTGGAAAAACCACTGGTTGGGGTTCAACCCGCGACGCCTGGCTTCCGCGCGCATCCCTTGCACCCGCTCCGGGCCGATGTTGTAGGCCGCCAGCACAAAGGCCATGCGCTCGCGCTCATTGAGCTTGGGGCTGGCAAAGAACTTGCGGCGGATCATCGCCAGGTACTTGGCCCCGGCCTGCACATTGGCATCGAGCTCATGAATGTTGCTGACGCCCACCCGCTGCGCCGCTGACGGTGTGATCTGCATCAGGCCGGTTGGCGCACCGCCACTGCGTGCCGAGGGCTGCAGGCCGGACTCCTTGAACGCCAGCGCCGCCAGGTTCAGCCAGTCCATGTCCTGGGCACTTGCATGTTTCTGCAGCACCGGCCGCAGCTTTTCCAGGCGCTGGCGGTCAGCCTTGGCCAAGGGATAGTGGACCTGGTACTGGCGTCGATAGATCCGCAGGAACGCAGCATCCTGGTCCGACGGCTTTTTATAGCCTGCCAGGAAACGATCGATGCTGGCGCGCAGCATTGACGCATCGCGGCGCACGAACCAGAACTCTTCGCCTGGCTCGCTGATGAGCACCTGGCGATCGACTCGTAATTTCGGCAGGATCTTGCCCCAGCGCTCGGCGATCGGTTGCTCGACGATGGTCAGGTGAAATATCCCGCCCTGGACCATCTCCAGCACATCCTCGACCGCCAGGCTCGGGTCGACCCACTCGATCTTGACCGGCGGCAATTTGTGCAGCGCCAGCTTCTGATTGATCTGGCTGATGGCGTCACCGGCGGCGCTGCCGTTGGGCAACGCCAGGGTTTTACCCGACAGTTGTTCAAGACGGGTATAGCGACGTTCGCCCTTGATCCCCACCAGCACCAACGGGATGTTACTGGCAACGGGCTCACTGCTGCTGACGGCGAAGCCTGGCTGCAAATCCAGCAACTCGCCGGGAGCCACAAGGTCGCCCTCCCCACGCTGCAATGCGCCGAGCAGTTGATCCTTGGCTCTGGGAATGATCTTGAGGGTAATTTCCTGGCCGTCGCGGGCATGGCCGTTGAGGTATTGCTCGAAAGCACGCAAGCGATGGTATTCGACGCCGATGGCCTGGCCCTGGACTTCGCCGGAGCTGTTACGGCTCTGATTGACCAGCACGCGCAGCACGCGGCTGCTGCGGATGTCCGTCAGGTCACGCACCTTGGTCGCCGGTACGGCTTGCAGCGGCCCGGGCAGACGCGCAACCGCCGACATCGGCAGCAGCAGCGAGCAACACAGCAGTAGCAAAATCGAGGGACGAATCATCCACTCTCCGCAAAGAATTCAGGTCGACTGCATGAATGGCTTCACGCAATCAAGCGACAGAAACAGAGCGCCCTGAAGCGCTGGCAATGCGCGAAAGACTGGCACAATGATGGCAGCGTCACCACCCAGACTTCTTCGCGGCATTAAGAGACAGCGATAACCTGTTGTAGTTCTTGGCTTTTCTTATAAATCCTGGGCTCTGGTATGCTTTGCGGCCCTGGGCCCGAGGTAGCACCATGCAACTCATCGATATCGGCGTCAACCTGACCAACCCCAGTTTTGCCGACAAGCACCAGGCTGTACTGGACCGCGCCTATGCCGCCGGGGTCTGCCAATTGGTGCTCACTGGCACCAGTGTCGAGGGCAGTGAGCAGGCACTGGAGTTGTGCCAGCAACTGGACGAAACAGCGCAACGGCTGTTCGCCACCGCCGGCGTTCATCCCCACGCGGCCAGCGACTGGAATGCCGACAGCGCGCGTCGCCTGCGCAGCCTGCTGAAGGAAGCGAACATCGTCGCGATTGGTGAATGCGGCCTGGATTTCAACCGCGATTTTTCACCGCGCGCACAACAGGAGAAAGTCCTCGAAGAACACCTGGCGCTGGCGGTAGAACTGCAAATGCCAGTGTTCCTGCACGAACGCGATGCGAGCCAGCGCCTGCTGGAAATCCTGCGCGACTACCGCGATCAATTGCCGGCCGCCGTGGTGCATTGCTTCACCGGCGAAAAGAAAGCCCTGTTCAGTTACCTGGACATGGATTTGCACATCGGCATCACCGGCTGGATTTGCGATGAGCGCCGAGGCACGCATTTGCACCCGCTGGTCAAGGAGATCAAGCGTGGGCGGTTGATGCTGGAGAGCGATGCGCCATACCTGTTACCGCGCAGCCTTCGGCCCAAACCGAAAAACGGTCGCAACGAGCCGGCGTATCTGACGGAAGTCTTACGTGAGGTGGCCTTGCACCGCGGGGAAAGCCAGGAAGACCTGGCCGCCCACAGTACGGCGTGCGCGCGGGCGTTCTACGGGCTGCCCAGCGTGGATTGAACGCGGGCCCGGATCGGGCCCACGCTACGACTGCGGTCTTAGTGACTGCTGCGCAACATTTCCTTGGGCACGTATTTGCCGATCTCGAACTTGCCGATCGCCGCGCGGTGCACTTCATCCGGGCCGTCAGCCAGGCGCAGGGTGCGTTGCATGGCATACATATAGGCCAGCGGGAAATCGTTGGACACCCCTGCCCCGCCATGGATCTGGATCGCCCGGTCGATTACGCGCAAGGCCACGTTTGGCGCCACCACTTTGATCTGCGCAATTTCACTCTTCGCCACTTTGTTTCCGACGGTGTCCATCATGTACGCCGCCTTGAGCGTCAGCAGGCGAGCCATGTCGATCTCCATCCGCGAATCGGCGATCTTGTCGATGTTGCCGCCCAGACGCGCCAGGGGTTTGCCGAACGCGGTACGGTTCACCGAGCGTTTACACATCAGTTCCAGCGCACGTTCCGCCATGCCGATCGAACGCATGCAGTGGTGAATCCGGCCCGGGCCAAGACGACCCTGGGCAATTTCGAAGCCGCGCCCTTCACCCAACAGGACGTTTTCGTACGGCACCCGGACATTTTCAAACAGCACTTCAGCATGGCCGTGAGGTGCATCGTCATAGCCGAACACGAGCAACGGACGCACGATCTTCACGCCGGGGGTGTCCACCGGAACCAGAATCATCGAGTGCTGCGCATGGCGCGGCGCGTCGGGATTGCTCAGGCCCATGAAGATCAGGATCTTGCAACGCGGATCGCACGCGCCGGAGGTCCACCATTTCTTGCCGTTGATCACCCACTCGTCACCCTGGCGCTCGGCACGGGCGGCCATGTTGGTGGCGTCGGAGGACGCAACGTCTGGTTCGGTCATGGCGAACGCTGAGCGAATCTCGCCGCGCAACAAGGGTTCGAGCCAGCGTTGTTTCTGTTCTGCGTTGGCGTAGCGCACCAGTACTTCCATGTTGCCAGTGTCTGGCGCCGAACAGTTGAACGGCTCAGGCCCCAGCAGCGAACGCCCCATGATCTCCGCCAGCGGAGCGTATTCAAGGTTGGTCAGGCCAGCGCCGAGCTCGGACTCAGGCAGAAACAAATTCCACAGGCCTTGAGCCTTGGCCTTGAGTTTGAGTTCTTCCATGATCGCGGTCGGCTGCCAGCGGTCGCCCTCGGCGACCTGACGCTCGAATACCGCTTCGGCGGGATAGACATAGGTGTCCATGAACGCGGTCACGCGCTCACGCAGTTCTTGCACCTTGGGCGAATAAGCGAAATCCATGGGCAGCTACCTTCTTGCGGGAGGTTGTTTAGGTCATGCAATCGATGCTAGAACAGCCATGAAAATTTACCTAGCCTATTCTCGGCGTGTATAAACATTCATCACCGATATATGATCGACTGATAGCCAAGGCTACCGTCCACACAATAAGAGAGCCGCGTAAATGAATCTGAGCAAGGTCGACCTCAACCTTTTCATCGTCTTCGACGCGATCTACACCGAAGCCAACCTGACCCGTGCTGGCCAGATCGTCGGGATTACCCAACCTGCGGTGTCCAACGCGCTGGCCCGCCTGCGCGAGACCTTCAACGATCCATTGTTCGTGCGCACCGCCCAAGGCATGGTGCCAACACCCATGGCGCAAAACATTATCGGCCCGGTGCGCAACGCGCTGTCACTGCTGCGCGTTTCGGTACAGGAAAGCCGCATCTTCAATCCATTGCAGGCGGTCAAGACCTACCGCATCAGCATGACCGACCTCACTGAAGCCGTGATCCTGCCACCGCTGTTCCAGCGCCTGCGCCGCCTTGCGCCGACGGTCATCATCGAAAGCTTTTTGTCCAAGCGCCGCGAGACCACCAAGGAACTGGCCGCGGGCCGACTCGACTTCGCCGTGGATGCACCACTCAACACCGACCCGCAGGTGCGTCACGTCAAGTTGATGGAGGATCGCTACGTGTGCGCCATGCGCAAAGGGCACCCGCTGGCGGGCAAGGAAAAATTCACCCTCGATGATTACCTGGGACTGACCCACATCCACATTTCCAGCCGTCGCAGCGGCCTGGGTTATGTCGACCTGGCCCTCGGCAAAATGGGCATCCAGCGCAAGATCGCCCTGCGCTCCCAGCATTACCTGATGGCCTCGCAGGTGCTGCAGCAGACCGATATGGTCATGACCGTGCCGGAACGCTTCGCGCGCCGCAACGATTTGCACGCCTTTTATCTGCCAGTCAACGATGTGCCCCCGGTGGAAACCCACCTTTACTGGCACGAAAGCACTGACCAGGACCCGGCGAACCGCTGGATGCGCGAGCAGATGATCGAGTTGTGCCAGCAGGTGACGGCGCAGGAGAAGAAGCTGGAGAAGGTGTAGGACGCTGGACCGCAGCGCCTTCTTCGCGAGCAGGCTCGCTCCCACATGGGTCTCCAGTGAACACAATATTTGTGTCAGACAGAGATCCCCTGTGGGAGCGAGCCTGCTCGCGATGGGGCCAGCGAGGTTACTGAAAAACCCTGCCCCTTGACGTAAACGTCAACCTGCCATTAGCTTAGCGCCATGACCTTTTGCGAGCGCGCCCATGAGCAGCCAGACCTACAGCATTTCCGACCTCGCCCGTGAGCTCGACATCACCACCCGGGCCATTCGCTTCTATGAAGAACAAGGTTTGCTCAGCCCCGAGCGACGTGGCCAGGAACGCATCTACTCACCCCGCGACAAGGTCAGCCTGAAGTTGATCCTGCGGGGCAAGCGTATCGGTTTTTCCCTGGCCGAGTGCCGCGAGCTGATCGAGCTCTACGATCCTTCCAGCGGTAACACCAAGCAACTGCACAGCATGCTGGCGAAAATCAGCGAGCGTCGGGAACAACTG
Organism: Pseudomonas sp. G5(2012); assembly: GCF_000408945.1. Lineage (NCBI taxonomy): Bacteria > Pseudomonadati > Pseudomonadota > Gammaproteobacteria > Pseudomonadales > Pseudomonadaceae > Pseudomonas > Pseudomonas sp. G5(2012). The sequence continues at coordinate 20,715 of NZ_APIO01000113.1, read as the reverse complement.
GAACAGCAGATGCTGGATATCGAGCAGATGAAACTGGAGCTTGATACGGCTGAAGAGCGCTGTGTGCAGGCGCTGGAACAAACCCTCAAGAATCAGGAATCGGTTCAATAGATCCACACAAATCGAATGTGGGAGCGGGCTTGCTCGCGAATGCGATTTGTCATTCAACATTGATGTGGGCTGAACTGGCGTATTCGCGAGCAAGCCCGCTCCCACATTAGATCACCGCTCACCCAATACTTCAGGTGATTCTTATGTCCCTACCAACCCACGTACGCATTGTCGAAGTCGGCCCTCGCGACGGTTTGCAAAACGAAGCCCAACCCATCAGCGTTGCCGACAAGGTGCAGTTGGTCGACGCACTGACGGCGGCGGGCCTTGGCTATATAGAAGTCGGCAGTTTCGTCTCGCCCAAGTGGGTACCGCAGATGGCGGGTTCCGCCGAGGTGTTTGCGCAGATCCAGCGTAAACCCGGCGTGACCTATGGCGCTCTCGCCCCCAACCTGCGCGGCTTTGAAGATGCCCTTGCCTGCGGGGTCAAGGAAGTCGCGGTGTTCGCCGCGGCGTCCGAAGCGTTTTCCCAGCGCAACATCAACTGCTCGATCAGTGAAAGCCTGGAGCGATTCGCCCCCATCATGGAGGCCGCCAAGCAGCATGGCGTCAGCGTGCGCGGTTACGTGTCCTGCGTGCTGGGCTGCCCCTATGAGGGTGACGTCGCACCCGAGCAAGTTGCACGGGTCGCACGGGAGCTCTATGCCATGGGCTGCTACGAGGTGTCGCTGGGCGACACCATCGGCACCGGCACCGCGGGCGCCACACGCAAGATGTTCGACGTGGTGTCGGCCGATGTGCCCCGGGAAAAACTCGCCGGGCACTTCCACGACACCTACGGCCAGGCCATGGCCAATATCTACGCCAGCCTGCTGGAAGGTATCTCGGTGTTCGACAGCTCCATCGCCGGCCTTGGTGGCTGCCCCTATGCCAAGGGCGCCAGCGGCAACGTCGCCACCGAGGACGTGGTTTACCTGCTCAACGGCCTCGGGATCGAAACCGGAATCAACCTGGATGCACTGATCCTGGCCGGCCAGCAAATTTGTAGCGTGCTGGGGCGCCCCACCGGTTCCCGTGTAGCGAAGGCGCGCAGCGCACACTGAGTGTGCGGTTGTGTCGGGGTGTTACCGCAGACACAAAAGCGTGGCCAAAAACGAGTAACACGGAAACAAAACGTAGGGTTTTCCCTGATGCCGAAAACCCTACAAAAAACCAAGTGCTTGTTTTTAAAGGCTTTTTAAAAGTTGGCACGGCTTCTGCTATATCTATCGCATAACAAGAATAAAAAAATTGCGGCAAACCCAATAAAAACAAGACGTAACGACTCTGACATAACAAAAACAACACGGCAGAGACGCAGCTAACAGATTTTTTTGGAGAAGATGTGCTTTTCAGGGTGCTTTTCGGAGTTACCCGCAACCGGGCAGAGAACAATAAAACTACCTTCAGGTAGCTCCCGAACTGGTTGGATCGCTAAGCGAAAAAGTAGATCAGCGCTCAAAAAAATACGTTTGCTCTTGATCCCGGATGGGGATCGACAAAAACAGCGGTAAAGGGCCACGGTTACCAAAAACAAAAACAAACCGCCCCTCAATAATAAAAAAAGAGCACGCGCAACGAAAATTAAAGGGGAGCTTCGGCTCCCCTTTGTGCTGTCTGCGATTTGGATTATTCAGTGCCACCCCTGTGGGAGCGAGCCTGCTCGCGAAAGCGGTGGTTCAGCCGACATCCATTTTGGATGTGTTATCGCCTTCGCGAGCAGGCTCGCTCCCACAAGGGGATGAGTCAGGCTTTATTGATGCGCAACTCCTCGATACTGATCTCGCGCATCCTGAATTTCTGGATCTTGCCCGTCACGGTCATTGGAAACTCATCCACGAACTTGAAGTAACGCGGCGTCTTGAAGTGCGCGATGCGCTCCTTGCACCAGGCCTGCAGCTCCTGCTCGGAGGCACTATGGCCGGGGTGGAACTTGATCCAGGCAACGATCTCTTCACCATAACGCGAGCACGGAATGCCGATCACCTGCACATCGGCCACCGCCGGGTGGGTGAAGAAGAACTCTTCCAGTTCGCGCGGATAAATATTCTCGCCACCACGAATGATCATGTCCTTGTTGCGCCCGGCAATGCACACGTAGCCCTCCTCATTCATGCTGGCCAGGTCACCGGTGTGCATCCAGCCGGCCTGGTCGATGGCTTCCGCCGTACCTTGCGGGTTGTTCCAGTAGCCGAGCATCACACTGTAGCCGCGAGTACAGAGCTCACCGATGGTGCCACGGGGCACCAGATTGCCCGCTTCGTCGATGATTTTGCTTTCCAGCTGTGGCTGGGTACGGCCGACAGTGGTCACGCGCAACTCGAGGTCGTCCGAGGGACCTGTCTGCAACGACACCGGGCTGGTTTCCGTCATGCCATAGGCAATCTGCACTTCGTTCATGTGCATTTCATTGATGACCCGGCGCATGACCTCGATCGGGCAAGTCGCCCCGGCCATGATCCCGGTGCGCAGGCTCGACAGGTCGAACTCGGCGCGTTGTGGCTGATCGAGCATGGCGATGAACATGGTCGGCACACCGTAGAGCGCGGTGGCTTTTTCTTCGGCGACAGTGCGCAGGGTCAGCAGCGGATCGAACGCGTCGCTGGGGTAGATCATGGTGCTGCCGTGGGTGATGCAACCGAGGTTACCCATGACCATGCCGAAGCAGTGGTACAACGGCACCGGGATCACCAGCCGGTCGACGGCGCTCAGGCCCAGGCTCTCGCCGACCATGTAGCCATTATTGAGAATGTTGTAGTGGCTGAGGGTCGCGCCCTTGGGGAAGCCGGTCGTGCCGGAGGTGTACTGGATGTTCACCGCCTGATCGAAGTGCAGGCTGTCCTGGCGTTCATGCAATTGCTCGACCGATACGCTGCCCGCCAGCCCGGTCAATTGCGACCAGGGCAGGAAACCCTGCGGCGGCTGCGCGTCGAGGCTGATCACGCCGCGCAGTTCCGGCAGGCGCTCGCTGTGCAATTTGCCGATGGCTTGCCCTGCCAGCTCCGGCACCAGGCCCTGCAGCATGGCGTGATAATCGGAGGTCTTGAAAGACCCGGCGCTGACCAGCCATTGGCAGCCGGACTGCTTCAACACGTATTCGAGTTCGGAACTGCGATAGGCCGGGTTGATGTTGACCAGGATCACGCCAATCTTCGCGGTGGCGACCTGTGTAATGCACCACTGGGCACAGTTAGGCGCCCAGATGCCAAGGCGGTCGCCGGCCTGCAGGCCCAGCGCCAATAACGCCCGGGCATGCAGGTCTACCGCATCGGCCAATTGTCGCCAGGTGTAGCGCAGCTGTTGATGGCGCACGACCAGCGCTTCCCCGTTCGGGTACTTTGCCACGGTATTGTCGAACGCCTGGCCGATGGTCATCGCCAGCAAGGCTTTGTCCTGGGAACCACGGGTGTAACTGCGTTGCGGGCTTGCACTGGGTTGATCCATGACGACCCCTATTGTCTTTATTGATGGGCTACCGACGGATACCTGTAGGAGCAGCCGGTCGACGCTCGAATGCTCGCGAAAGTCGTCAACAATAACGCGTGTTTTCTGAATAAACGCTTCAGCCTTGCGTTCATCGCGAGCATTCGAGCGTCGACCGGCTGCTCCTACAGGAACCTGCCTCTACTCTCGCTCAAGTTGACGTTAACGTAAAGGGCGATTGACAGCCATTCGTCACAGGTTTACGTTAACGTAAAGGTGAGAGCCAAAACACTGCCCTCCCCGCCCAACAAAAAAGCCAAAAGGTGACCCATGAGCTACCCATCCCTGAACTTTGCCCTCGGTGAAACCATCGACATGCTGCGCGATCAGGTCCAGTCCTTCGTCGCCAAGGAGATCGCCCCGCGCGCCGCTCAGATCGACATCGACAACCTGTTCCCCGCTGACCTGTGGCGTAAATTCGGCGACATGGGCCTGCTGGGCATCACCGTGCCGGAAGAGTACGGCGGCGCCGGCCTGGGCTACCTGGCGCACGTGGTTGCGATGGAAGAAATCAGCCGTGGCTCGGCTTCTGTAGCCCTGTCCTACGGCGCGCACTCCAATCTCTGCGTCAACCAGATCAACCGCAATGGCAACCACGAACAGAAATCCAAGTACCTGCCCAAGCTGATCAGCGGCGAGCACATCGGCGCCCTGGCCATGAGTGAGCCTAATGCCGGTTCCGACGTGGTTTCGATGAAGTTGCGCGCCGACAAACGCGGCGACCACTACGTGCTCAATGGCAGCAAGACCTGGATCACCAACGGCCCGGACGCCAACACCTACGTGATCTACGCCAAGACCGACCTGGAAAAAGGCCCCCACGGCATCACCGCCTTTATCGTCGAGCGCGACTGGAAAGGCTTCAGCCGCAGCAACAAGTTCGACAAGCTCGGCATGCGCGGCTCGAACACTTGCGAGCTGTTCTTCGATGACGTCGAAGTGCCGGAAGAAAACATCCTCGGCGCGCTTAACGGCGGCGTGAAGGTGCTGATGAGCGGACTCGACTACGAACGCGTCGTGCTTTCCGGCGGCCCGACCGGGATCATGCAGGCCTGCATGGACCTGATCGTGCCCTACATCCACGACCGCAAGCAGTTCGGCCAGAGCATCGGCGAGTTCCAGCTGATCCAGGGCAAGGTTGCCGACATGTACACCCAGCTCAACGCCAGCCGCGCCTACCTGTACGCCGTGGCCCAGGCCTGCGAGCGCGGCGAAACCACGCGCAAGGACGCTGCCGGCGTGATCCTCTACAGCGCCGAACGCGCCACGCAAATGGCCCTCGACGCGATCCAGATTCTCGGTGGCAACGGCTACATCAACGAATTCCCGGCCGGGCGCCTGCTGCGTGACGCCAAGCTGTACGAAATCGGCGCGGGTACCAGTGAGATCCGTCGCATGCTGATCGGTCGCGAACTGTTCAACGAAACCCGCTAAACGGAGCTGTCCATGGCTATCCTGCATACCCAGCTCAACCCCCGTTCGGCGGAGTTCGCGACCAACAGCGCGGCGATGCTCAAACAGGTCGATGCCCTGCACACCCTGCTTGCCCAGGTGGCACAAGGTGGCGGCCCGAAAGCGCAAGAACGCCACACCTCCCGGGGCAAGCTGCTGCCGCGCGAGCGCATCAACCGCCTGCTCGACCCGGGTTCGCCATTTCTGGAGATCAGCCAGTTGGCCGCCTACGAGGTGTACGGCGAAGACGTTCCCGCCGCTGGCGTGATTGCCGGGATCGGCCGCGTGGAAGGCGTCGAATGCATGATCGTCGCCAACGATGCCACGGTAAAAGGTGGCTCGTACTACCCGCTGACAGTGAAAAAGCACCTGCGCGCCCAGACGATCGCCCAGCAGAATCGCCTGCCGTGCATCTACCTGGTGGATTCCGGCGGCGCCAACCTGCCGCGCCAGGATGAAGTGTTTCCGGACCGTGAGCACTTCGGGCGGATCTTCTTCAACCAGGCCAACATGAGCGCCCAGGGCATCCCGCAGATTGCCGTGGTCATGGGCTCCTGCACCGCGGGCGGTGCCTATGTACCGGCCATGGCCGACGAGGCAATCATGGTGCGCGAGCAAGCGACCATCTTCCTCGCCGGCCCACCGCTGGTGAAAGCCGCGACGGGCGAAGTGGTCAGCGCCGAAGACCTGGGCGGGGCCGATGTGCACTGCAAGATCTCCGGTGTGGCCGATCATTACGCCGAAAGCGACGAACATGCCCTGGCCATCGCCCGCCGCAGCGTTGCCAACCTCAACTGGCGCAAGCTGGGTGAAGTGCAGCAACGCGCACCGATCGCCCCGCTCTACGCCAGCGACGAGCTGTACGGCATCGTGCCGGCCGATGCCAAGCAACCGTTCGACGTGCGTGAAGTAATTGCACGGCTGGTGGACGGCTCGGTGTTCGACGAATTCAAAGCGCTGTTCGGAACCACGCTGGTGTGCGGTTTTGCCTACCTGCACGGTTACCCGATCGCGATCCTGGCCAACAACGGCATTCTCTTTGCCGAAGCTGCACAGAAAGGTGCGCACTTCATCGAGCTGGCTTGCCAGCGCGGCATCCCGCTGCTGTTCCTGCAGAACATCACCGGGTTCATGGTCGGGCAAAAATACGAAGCCGGCGGCATCGCCAAGCACGGGGCGAAACTGGTGACCGCCGTGGCCTGCGCCAAGGTGCCGAAGTTCACCGTGATCATCGGCGGCAGCTTCGGCGCCGGTAACTACGGCATGTGTGGTCGGGCCTACGATCCACGTTTCCTGTGGATGTGGCCGAACGCGCGCATCGGCGTGATGGGTGCCGAACAGGCAGCCGGCGTGTTGGTGCAGGTCAAGCGCGAGCAGGCCGAGCGTGGTGGTCATGGTTTCAGTGCCGAGCAGGAAGCCGAGATCAAGCAACCGATCCTCGACCAGTACGAAGAACAGGGCCATCCCTACTATTCCAGCGCTCGCCTGTGGGATGACGGCGTCATCGACCCGGCCCAGACCCGCGATGTCCTGGCACTGGCCTTGTCCGCGTCGTTGAACGCACCCATCGAACCGAGCCGCTTCGGCGTGTTCCGGATGTGATTTTTTTGTAGGAACGGGCTTTTGTGGCGAGGGGATTTATCCCCGTTCGATTGCGCAGCAATCGCCACCAATCGTGAGCGAGCCAGTACCCACAAAGACCGTGGAGAAGGATGAATATGAGCGACTTCAACACCCTCGAACTGCTGACCGACCCGCGTGGCTTTGCCACGCTGTGGCTCAGCCGTGAAGAAAAGAACAACGCCTTCAACGCCCAGATGATCCGCGAACTGATCCTCGCCCTGGACAAGGTGGCCAGCGATGCCAACCTGCGTTTCCTGCTGGTGCGTGGTCGCGGCAAACACTTCAGCGCCGGCGCCGACCTGGCCTGGATGCAGCAATCGGCTGAACTCGATTACGCCACCAACCTCGACGACGCCCGAGAACTGGCAGAGTTGATGTACAACCTCGCCAAGCTGAAAATCCCGACCCTGGCCGTGGTGCAAGGCGCGGCGTTCGGCGGCGCCCTGGGCCTGATCAGTTGCTGTGACATGGCCATCGGCGCCGATGACGCGCAGTTCTGTCTGTCGGAAGTGCGTATCGGCCTGGCACCGGCCGTGATCAGCCCGTTCGTGGTACAAGCCATGGGCGAGCGCGCCACCCGACGCTATGCCTTGACCGCTGAGCGCTTCGGCGGGCAACGGGCACGGGAGCTCGGCCTGTTGTCGGAGAGTTACCCGACGGCCGAGCTGGAACAGAAAATCGAACAGTGGATCGACAACCTGCTGCTCAACAGCCCGGCGGCCATGCGCGCCAGCAAGGACCTGCTGCGTGAAGTCGGCGACGGCACGCTGACCCCGTCCCTGCGTCGCTACACCGAGAACGCCATTGCCCGCATCCGCGTCAGCCCGGAAGGCCAGGAAGGCCTGCGCGCCTTCCTGCAAAAACGTCCGCCGAGCTGGCAAGCCGCAACCACCACCAAGGAGCCGCGTTGATGAGCGCACCTGTCCTCACTACCCTGTTGGTGGCCAACCGCGGCGAAATCGCCTGTCGGGTAATGCGCACCGCCAAAGCCCTGGGCCTGACCACCGTGGCTGTACACAGCGCCACCGACCGCGATGCCCGACACAGCCGTGAAGCCGATATCCGTGTCGACCTCGGCGGCAGCAAGGCCGCCGACAGTTACCTGCAAATCGACAAGTTGATTGCCGCCGCCAAGGCCAGCGGTGCCCAGGCGATCCATCCCGGCTACGGTTTCCTCTCCGAGAATGCCGGGTTCGCCCGCGCCATCGAAGCCGCTGGCCTGATCTTCCTCGGCCCGCCCGCCTCGGCCATCGACGCCATGGGCAGTAAATCCGCGGCCAAGGCCTTGATGGAAACCGCTGGCGTGCCGTTGGTACCGGGCTATCACGGTGAAGCCCAGGACCTCGAGACCTTCCGCGACGCCTGCGAACGCATCGGCTACCCGGTGCTGCTCAAGGCCACGGCCGGTGGCGGCGGCAAGGGCATGAAAGTGGTCGAGGACGTCAGCCAATTGGCCGAAGCCCTGGCCTCGGCGCAACGTGAAGCTCAATCGTCGTTCGGCGATTCGCGGATGCTGGTGGAGAAGTACCTGCTCAAACCCCGCCACGTGGAGATCCAGGTGTTCGCCGATCAACACGGCAACTGCCTGTACCTCAACGAACGCGACTGCTCGATTCAGCGTCGGCACCAGAAAGTCGTCGAAGAAGCGCCGGCGCCCGGCCTGAGCCCTGAACTGCGCCGCGCCATGGGCGAAGCGGCCGTGCGTTCGGCACAGGCCATCGGTTACGTCGGTGCTGGCACCGTGGAATTCCTGCTGGATGCCCGCGGCGAATTTTTCTTCATGGAGATGAACACCCGCCTGCAGGTCGAACACCCGGTAACCGAAGCCATTACCGGCCTCGACCTGGTGGCCTGGCAGATTCGTGTGGCCCGCGGCGAAGCCTTGCCGATGACCCAGGACCAGGTGCCGCTGAACGGTCACGCGATTGAAGTGCGCTTATACGCCGAAGATCCGGGCAATGACTTCCTGCCCGCTACCGGTCGCCTGGAACTGTATCGCGAATCCGCGCCGGGTGCGGGTCGCCGGGTGGACAGCGGCGTTGAAGAAGGCGATGAGATTTCGCCGTTCTACGACCCGATGCTCGGCAAGCTGATTGCCTGGGGTGAGGACCGTGAGCAGGCGCGCTTGCGACTGCTGGCCATGCTCGACGAATTCGCGATTGGCGGGCTCAAGACCAACATCAACTTCCTGCGGCGAATCATCGGCCATCCGGCGTTTGCCCAGGCCGAACTCGATACCGGGTTCATCCCCCGTTACCAGGAACAGCTTTTGCCACAACCTGCGGCACTCAGCGACGCGTTCTGGCAAGCCGCCGCCCAGGCATTCGCCCAGAGCCTGCACAGCCCATCGCGCAGCGATGACCCAAGCTCGCCGTGGGCTATCGGCAACGGTATGCGCGCCGGTTTGCCCGCGCAAATCACCCTGCACCTGAGTTGCGAGGGCCAGGACCGCGCGTTGACGCTGGGTAACCCCCAATCCCAAAGCGCCCGACTCAAGGGCGAGCAGTTGCTGACCGAGCACGAAGGCGTGCGTCGCCAGCACCGGGCGATCCGCCGTGGCGACTGTGTCTACCTGCAATGGGAAGGCGAACTGCGCCGCATCGAGACCTACGACCCGATCACCGCCGTAGAAGCCAGTCACGCCCATCACGGCGGGCTCACCGCCCCCATGAATGGCAGCATCGTGCGCGTGCTGGTGGAGGCCGGGCAAACGGTCGAGGCCGGGGCGCAACTGGTGGTGCTGGAGGCCATGAAGATGGAGCACAGCATCCGCGCACCCCACGCCGGTGTGATCAAGGCGCTGTATTGCCAGGAAGGCGAGATGGTCAGCGAAGGCAGTGCCCTGGTCGAACTGGAAGAAGCCTGACAGGCAGGCCGGCCCCGCGCATGACGCGGGCCGGCCTGGCTAGAATTTCACGGTTGCCTGGACCACCACGCCGATAATTCGGCACTCGTCGGTGAACAGGCTTTTCGGGTAGGTCGGATTGAGCGGGACCAGGTAACGCTGCCCGCCCTCCTCACTCAACTTGCGAAAAATCGCCTCGCTGCTGTCCGGCCATTGCGCGATCACCAGCTTGCCCGGCACCGCGTCCACATCCGGGTCCACCAGGATCAACATGCCCTCGGCAACGCTGGGACCGCTGGGAGCGGTCATGGCATCGCCAACCACCGTCAGCCAGAACGCCGCGCCTCGAGCGTGGTAGTCAGACAGTTCGAAACGGTACGGCGCCCGCTCGCCATCGCGCACCTGCACGGTGTCCCGCCAGTCACTGACCGGGTAGCGAAAGTACGGGTTGTACTTTTGCGTCAGGCAGACCTCATCGTCCTGTTCCTGCCCATGTTCGCGAATCACCAGCGCCACTTCGAGAAAATCCAGGCCCAGGGCCTGCAGCACGCGATTCATGTCGTCGATGCCAGGCTGACGGCGTTTTGTCAGCCAATGCCCGATGCCACCCTGGGACATCCCGAGGCGGTCGGCGAGTATTTCCTGAGTGATCTTGAGTTCACTCATCTTGGCCTTGACCAATGCTATCCATTTATCCATGTGCGGCACGATACGTGGGGGACCTCGGTCGACAAAACACAAAATGTAGTATTAATAGAATTGTCATAAATACGTAACGTATTAGGATGGGTAAACGGATCTGAATTTATCACGGAGTTCGCCTTGACCATGAATCCACCCAGCAACGACTTGCCCGACATGCAAATCGACACGTCCCTCAACTCACCCCAGGGCTCCGCCGCCGCACAGCGAGCATTGGATTATTACTTGAAACCAGCTATTGCAGAGGAAGCAGCGCCGGAGCGCCTCTTTGACGTAAACCGAAATATCAGCATCGAAGAAGCCCTGGTGCATGCTTCAGGGCTGCTACGTTGTGCGGCCGCCACTGCCTACGAGTCAGCCAGTCATTTGCACGGGGCACATCGGGACCTGGCGCTCTCGACCGTGCATATGATCGACATGGCAAAGGCAATGGTGAACCGCTCCCTGGAGGGCGGCCAGAAAGGCTAGTTGGAGGAGTACCGGGACAGAAGGACAGGAAAGAATTTTCCCGACGCGCAGCCAAAATCGTTTGACTTGCAAACGAGAATGATTATTATTGCATCAGCTGATCGCGAGATCAGTCGATGGACCAGGGACCTTAGGTCGGTCGCCTGGACTATCTCCTCATCAGGCTAATCACGGTTTTTGACCCGGCTTTTTGCCGGGTCTTTTTTTTGCCAGTTTTCTGGCTTATGGCTTCAGGCTAATGAAGTCTTGATGTGTCGCAAATTCGATGGCGCGGATCATATCAAAACAACATTAGTTGGCAAGAGAAGCCTTCTGTCGAGGGGGCAAACTAATGGCAAATAGCACTTGAGAATCAATCGCATACTCTCTAAGCTGCGACGGCGTCAAGGAAGACGCCCCCTCAGCCTATCAATACACGGCTATATGCGAGTCCGCTCGCGGCTCGGTCCCGCCACACAGTACACCGGTGTCAGGATCGCGCAGGATGATCTGGCCCCGCCCGTAACTCGTGCGATCGCACACCACCTCGACTTCGTGCCCGCGCCGTGCCAGTGCCGCCGCCATGTCTCGCGAGGCGTCCTGCTCGATGCCAACCTTCAGTTCGCCCAACCATTGCCAGCGCGGTGCGTCCAGGGCCGCTTGTGGATTGAGCCCGAAATCCACCAGGTTCATGACCATCTGCACATGCCCCTGGGGCTGCATGTAGCCGCCCATCACGCCGAAAGGTCCCAGCGCTTCACCGTCCTTGCTGAGAAACCCGGGAATGATGGTATGGAAGGTCTTTTTCCCAGGTGCCAGGCAATTCGCATGGCTGGGATCAAGGCTGAATTCTTCGCCACGGTTTTGCAGGGCGATACCGCTGTCGGGCAGCACCACGCCGGAACCGAATCCGTGATAATTGCTCTGGATGAATGACACCATGTTGCCGTCGGCATCGGCGGTGGCCAGGTAGACGGTGCCACTGGCATGGGGATCGCCCGGCTTCGGTGCCGCCGCGCGTTCGCCGATCTGTGCCCGCCGGTGGGTGGCATAGGCGTCGCTGAGCAAATCGTCCACGGCAACCCGCATGTGCTGCGGGTCTGTGATGTAGTGCAGCCCATCGCTGTAGGCGAGCTTCATGGCTTCAAGTTGACGGTGCCAGGTCTGTTGGCTGTCACGGTGGTCGAATGCGAATCCTTCGAGAATCTTCAGCGTCATCAAGGCCACCAGTCCCTGGCCGCTCGGCGGAATCTCCCAGACGTCGACACCGCGGTAGTTAACCTTGATCGGCTCGACCCACTGGGCGCGGTAGTCTTGCAGATCACTGGCACGCAGGTAGCCGCCGGTGGCGCGCGAATGAGCGTCCAGGCGTTGCGCCAATGCGCCGCGATAGAAGCTTTCGCAACCGCTGGCCGCCAGCTCGCTCAAAGTGCGTGCCTGGGCCGGGTTGCGAAACAGTTCGCCTGCGCGCGGTGCACGGCCGTCAATCAGAAAGGTTTCGAACCAGCTGTCGAGCACGTCGCTACGATCAGGAGTGAAATCTTCCAGTGCGGTTTGCCACTGCAAGGCAACCACCGGCGATACCGGAAATCCATCCCGCGCCAGGCTGATCGCCGGCTGCAACAGATCGGCAAAGGGCAGGCGACCAAACCGCGTGGACAGCTCAGCCCAGGCGGATGGACAGCCCGGCACCGTTACAGGCGTCCAGCCATGCAGCGGCATTTTTTCATGACCGGCCGCCCTCACCGCCTCGATGCTCAAGGCTTGCGGGGCTGCACCGTTGCCATTCAGGCCGTGCAGTTTGTCCTGGGTCCAGACCAACGCAAAGGCGTCGCCGCCAATGCCGCAACCGGTGGGTTCGACCACCGTCAGGGCCGCAGCCGTGGCAATCGCCGCATCGATGGCATTGCCTCCGCGCCGCATCATTTCAATTCCGGCTTCGGCGGCCAGTGGCTGGGAGGCGGCGACCATGCCGCGCTTGGCGAAGACACTTTGACGTTGCGACGCGTAGGGATACTCATGGGCAGAAAACTTGAACATGGCAGGACTCACACAAATGGGTTGGACAGACTCAAAGCACGCGACTGAGAAACGCTCGGGTACGGGCATGCTTCGGCTGGCTGAAGATCTGTTCGGGCGGCCCCTGCTCGATCAGTTCACCTTGATCGAGCACCACCACGCGGTCGGCCACCTCGCGGGCAAAACCCATCTCGTGGGTGACCACGACCATGGTCATGCCCTCCTCGGCCAGCTCCTTCATCACTTGCAGTACTTCGCCAACCGTCTCCGGATCCAGGGCGCTGGTAGGCTCGTCGAATAGCATTGCCTGGGGTTTCATCGCGAGCGCCCGGGCAATCGCCACTCGCTGCTGCTGACCACCTGACAACATCGAAGGATAGTGATCGGCTTTCTCCGCCAACCCCACGCGCTTGAGCAGCGCCCTCGCCTGATCCACCGCCGCAGCACGAGGCACGCCCAGCACCTGGATGGGCGCTTCGATGATGTTTTCCAGGGCGGTCATGTGCGGGAACAAATTGAAGCGCTGGAACACCATGCCGATGTCCCGGCGCTGACGCGCAATGTTGCGTTCCGAGTCGCGGGCCAGGCTGCCATCGGCGCGGGTGCGGTAGCCCATTGGCCGACCACCGACACGGATCTGCCCGGACTGAATGTCTTCGAGCAGGTTGATGCAGCGGATAAAGGTGGTTTTGCCGGAACCGGAAGCGCCGATCAGCACCACCACTTCACCGCGTTTCACTTGCAGTGAAATGCCCTTGAGAATTTCCAGGTCACCGAAAGACTTGTGGACATCCAGGGCTTCGATCACCAGTTCTTCACTCATGTGCGCCATCTCAACGCCCCCTCAGCAGTTTCATGGTGTTGCGGCCAAACATCCGGCTGGCAGCCGGTGCCGGGCGATCGGATTGACCGAAGCGTTTTTCCAGCCAGCGCTGGAAGAAGCCCCACAGCGTGGTCAAGGCCAGGAAGTAGATGGCCACGACCAGGTACAGCTCGAACACACGGAAAGTCGCCGAGGTCACCATTTGCGTGCTAAGCAGCAACTCCTGCACCCCGATGACGCTGACCAGCGTGGTGTTTTTCAACATCACGTTGAACTCGTTACCCAGCGGCGGCACGATCACCCGGAACGCCTGGGGCAGGACGATGCGCCGCATCAATTTGGCAAAGGTCATGCCCAGGGAGCGCCCGGCCTCGTATTGGCCCTTGTCCACCGCACCGATACCGGCGCGGATGATTTCCGCCATATACGCGCCTTCATTCAGGCCCAGGGCAATGATCGCCGCCTGGATGTTGCCCGGCACGATGAACCAGCCGAGATCCAGGTCCTCAAAACGGAAAATGCCCCCCGCCGCCAGTGCCGTGTACAGGAAGACGATCTGCACCAGCAGCGGCGTGCCGCGCATCAGCCAGACATAAAAACGCACCGGGTACTGCAACAGCGGGTTGCTCGACAGCTTCATCAACGCCGCGATCAACCCCAGGACGCAACCTAGCAACATCGCCGACACGCTGATCAGGCAGGTCAGCCACAGCCCCGTCAGGTAGACATCGCTGGGCTGCAACAGGTACTGCCAGAACACATCCCAATTGAAATTCATCCGCTTTGCCCTCAGTCCAGTTTGTCGCTGTCGACATGCCATTTACTGAGGAGCGCGGCGTAACTGCCGTCGGCGCGCATGCCTTGCAGCACCTCGGTCAAGGCCACAGTTAGCTGCGGGTCGCTTTTGCGCACGCCGAAGCCGGTAAGGATGCGGTTGAACGCCGGCACCGCCGACTGGAACAGGTCAGGCGCGAGTTGCTGATAATGGCCGGCGGATTCGACCGTGGTGCCGAACGCGTCCACCTGATTGATGCGCAAGGCCTGGAAGGCGTCGGCGTCGACGTTGTACACCACCAGTTTCATCGGCGCCTTGCCGGCCGCTTCGAGCTTTTCGTTTTCCTTGCCCAACAGCACCCGGATGGTCGAACCGTTGCTGACCGCGACCTTGAGCCCGGACAGGTCCTCCAGGGTGTTCACCGCTTTCGGGTTGCCCTTGGGCACCACGATGGATTGGCTGGAATACATGAAATTGACGATGTCGATCACCTCGCGGCGTTCGGGCTTGTCGAACAACTGATCGACGATCATGTCGCACTGCTGCGCCAGCAGCGCCGGGATCAGCCCGGCGAAAGGCGAGATGCGCCACTCGACTTTCTTGTCACCGAGGCGCTGGGCAATCGCCTCCCCCATGTCGACCTGCAGCCCAACCGGTTTCTGTTTCACGTCAAAGGACACCAACGGCGGTGAATCCATGCCGGAGCAATAGACGATTTTCTCGCTCTTGCTCAATCGCTCGGGTAACTCGGGGGCGGCGAGCGCCCATTGCGAACATAGACTCAAGGTGAACACGGCAACTAACGCGCAAGGCTTGTGCATGGCAAAACTCCAAGTGGCTGCAACGTAAGTCCCCTGTAGGAGCTGCCGCAGGCTGCGATCTTTTGATGTTGTTTCTAAAGATCAAAAGATCGCAGCCTGCGGCAGCTCCTACAGTGGAATGTGGGGTTCTTCTATTGATGGGCTTCGAGGAACTGAATCAGCCTCGGAATGGTGCCTTCGATGTGTTCGCACACTACCGCGGCCGCCTTGTCCGGGTCGCCGGAACGCAGTGCGGCAATAATCGAGGCGTGCTCGTCGCGGGCGCTGCGGGGTTTGTCGGCGTGTTGCAGCCACAGGCGCATGTGCGGCTCGATCACCGAATACAGCGCCGAAATCTGCCGCATCAGGCGCGGACGTTCACTCAGGCTGCACAGGTATTCATGGAAAGCGCGATGGCGGCTGACCCACTCGGCGCCGTCCTCACGGTAGTCGTCCATCTCATCGAGCAGGCGCTCCAGATGGCTGAAATGGCGCTCGGTGAGTTTCGTCACGGCAACACGAATGGCGAGACCTTCCAGAGCGCTGCGTATCTCGAACACCTCACGCATTTCCTCGATGTTCAGGCCGCGCACGATCGCGCCGCGATTGGGCCGCAACGTCACCAGGCCATCGGCATCCAGGCGCCGAAAGGCTTCGCGCACCGGCATGCGGCTCATGCCGATTTCACCGGCGATGTCCTCGGCAATCAGGCGCTCGCCAGTGCGGTAGCGACCTTTGCAAATGGCCTCCAGGAGAAAGTTGTAAGCCTCTTCCTCAGCGGTGACAGGTTGGCGCTCTGTATAGGCAGGGGCGAATTTCATCAAATGCACCTTTTGTATTTTTGTATCCAATTATCCATAAAGCCAAAAAAGCACGTTGCGTGCCAGCTTCGCCATACGCTGCTCAGGTGCATGATTCGATTGATATAACTGAAATCGGCAAGGCTGTTAGCGCCCATCGACGTTGGGGGATAACGAGTTGAAATGAATCAGGGTGTAACCAAAAAGCCCCAACAGGGGGCGGGTGGTAACACCGCCAGTGAAACGTTTTATCTGCCCTGCCAGCCCGCTACGCTTGCGTGTAAAGTACCGCCATAAAAATCTCAATCAGGAACCCTGACCGTGGCTAAAACTCTCGACATCAGTGCCAACTTCGACAGCGGCAACATCCAGGTCATCGATGTCAGCGACCCACTCAAACCCCTGCTGGCCATCCGTCCCGATAGCAAAAGCAACCATTTCCAATGGTTCCACTTCAAGGCCAGCGGCCTGCATGTCGGCCAGGACCATTGGTTTCGCCTGAACAATGCCAGCCAGTCCTCCTACAACAAGGCCTGGACCGGCTATCAAGCGGTGGCGTCCTACGACCACGTCAACTGGTTCCGTGTGCCGACCATTTTCGAGGGCGACTGCCTGCGTTTCAGCCTCGAAGCTGAACAGACCCACGCCTGGTTCGCCTACTTCGAACCCTACAGCCGTGGCCGCCACGACTGGTTGATCGAGCAAGCACTGACCAAGGCCGGCACCGAATTGCTGGCCACCGGCAAGAGTGTCGAAGGTCGCGACATCCAGTTGCTGCGCAAAGGCACTGGCGCCGAAGGCCAGCGCAAGGTGTGGATCATTGCCCAGCAACATCCCGGCGAACACATGGCCGAGTGGTTCATGGAAGGTGTGATCGAGCGCCTGGAGAAACACGACGACCCGGTGCTGAACAAGCTGCTGGCCAGTGCCGACCTGTACCTGGTGCCGAACATGAACCCGGACGGAGCCTTCCACGGCCACCTGCGCACCAACGCCATGGGCCAGGACCTGAATCGCGCCTGGCAAAGCGCCAGCGAGGAACTCAGCCCGGAAGTCTTTTTCGTCCAGCAGCAGATGGAAAAATACGGCGTCGACCTGTTCCTCGACATCCATGGCGACGAGGAAATTCCCCACGTGTTCACCGCTGGCTGCGAGGGCAATCCAGGCTACACGCCGCGGATCGAAAAACTCGAGGAACACTTCCGCAACCACCTCAAGCACACTACCAAGGACTTCCAGACCAAGCACGGCTACACCCGTGACGAACCGGGCAAAGCCAACATGACCCTGGCGTGCAACAGTGTCGGGCAGAAATACGATTGCCTGTCGCTGACCCTGGAAATGCCTTTCAAGGACCACGACGACCACCCGAATCCATTGACGGGGTGGTCGGGCAAACGGTCGAAGCAATTGGGCAAGGATGTGTTGACGACGGTGGCGGATATGGTTGGCGTTTTGCGCTGATCTATCGCGCGATACCTGTAGGAGCGAGCATGCTCGCGATGGTCGTCAACGAAAACGCTGGCTGTCTGATGCCCATCGGTGCTCGTGCTTCCATCGCGAGCAGGCTCGCTCCTACAGGTTTTAAGTGTCAATGATGCCGGCGATCAACCGCGGTCTTTGCCCCTCAACATACTGTCCAGCACCTCATCGCGCCGCACCCAGCCATGAAACAACGCCGCAGCCAGGTGCAACAGCACGGTCAGGAACAGCAGATACGCCAGATACCCGTGTGCCTTGCGCAGGAACGCGAACACCTGCGCATTGGCCGGCACAATCGACGGCAACTGCAATGAGCTGCTGAGCATCACCGGTTCGCCGGACGCTGAAATCATTGCCCAGCCCAACAACGGCAAGACCAGCATCAGGGCATATAGCAAGACGTGCGATGCCTTGGCCGCCAGTACTTGCCAACCCGGCAGGTCTGCGGGCAATGGTGGTTGGGTGGACGAAAAGCGCACCAGCAGGCGCACGATTACCAACAACAGGATGGCAATGCCCAAGGGCTTGTGCAGGTGGATCAGCCATTCATGGCGCTCGGACACCGAGGCAACCATGCCCGCGCCAATGAACAGCATGGCGATGATCATCAGCGCCATCAGCCAGTGCAGCAGGCGCGCCAGTGGAGCGAAGTGGTTGGGTTGGTTGCTCATTGCTGGGCCTCCTGTTTGGCGGCGGGCAACTGGCTGACTTCGCTGGTGCGACGCAGGTAGGAATTGGCGTAACCGGCTGAACGAGCGGCGAGCAGCGGGTCGTCGGAACCTTCGATGCCTGCAGGGAGCACCAGCGGGTCATAGTTGATGTCGCGGCACTCACCGCTGAGTTGCGGCTGGGTGCTTTCCAGAACCAGGGTGCCTGCGTTCAACACCTTGCGCCCCTCGGGCCAGGCCTTGCTCGCGTCGTTGACCGGGTCACCGGGGTTGGCCAAAGTGATGTTCAACTGAAAGCGCAGTGGACCGGCGGCGATACGCTGAACCAGGTCTTTCTCGAGGAAATCGCTGCCTTGCGGGGCGGTGGCACCCGGCGCGTCCTGAGCCACCGGCACCATGCTCCAGCGCACGGCTTGACGTTGCCCGGCGGCATTGACCAGATAGAACGCGTTGACGCTGTTGTAGGTTTCCGTCACGTAACTGGCCGAGGGTTTCGCGGTCTTGATCCAGGCCAGGAACGGTGCGGCTTCCGGGTGCGAGCCGAAGAACGCCGGCACCGCCGCCGGGTCCGGTTTGCCCGTCGCGGGAACCGGCGACTGGGCCTGTTGCAATTGATAGAACGCCTCGGGCGTGCCCACCGGAAACACCGGCATGCTGTTCATTCCGGTGCGCCATTGCTGGCCGTTGGCCTGGGTGAAACGTAACGCCAGGCTGCGTATCGGCACGGCGCTATCTGGCGCGTAGGGATTACCCGCCGGCAAGGCGAAACGACCGACTACCGGGGTCCGCGCCTGATTGAACACCTGTGCGGTGGAATAGCTGCGCGCCTCGCCACTGCTCTCGAAATGGCCGATCACGCACACGCCTTTGGCGTGGTTACGACGAAATCCCGGGTGCACGCCGTTGTTGGTTTCCAGCACATTGACCAGCTTTTTCGGGGTCAGGCGCTGTGGGTCAAAGGTGCCATTGACGTAGGCAAACGCCCCAGCCACTGCAGCCACGACCACGGCAATGCCGGCCAGACGCAACATCAGGCTCGCGGCACTCAAGGGTGGCGGTGATGATCGATCTACCATGAAAGACTCCAGGGCCATCGGCCACAAGTGAAAAGAATCAGGCAGACGAACCTCGCGGCGGTTTATTCCATCGACCGGTGTTTATTTTTCCGGGTGTGGAATAACCTCCCATGCCAAGCGTCTTCCTGGTTCAAAGCGTAGTGAGAAACCAGAAATTCATGAACGATATCGACGAACAACTGCGAGAAATCATTCCCAGGTTGCGCCGCTTCGCCGTATCGCTGACGCGCAATTGCAGCAGCGCCGATGATCTGGTGCAGTCGTGTCTTGAGCGTGCGCTATCAAGCTGGGGCGCCAAGCGCGTCGAGGGCGACTTGCGCGCCTGGTTGTTCTCGATTCTTTATCGACAGTTTCTCGATGCTCACCGTCGCTCCCGACGCTACGCGCGAATGCTTGAATTCTTTACCGGACGCGATGATGCGCAGCCTTCGGTGGAGCGGACCGTGATCGCTCAATCGACCCTCAACGCCTTCGATCAACTGCCAACCGAACAGCGCGCGCTGCTGCTGTGGGTGTCGGTTGAGGGGCTGAGTTACAAAGAGGTCGCCGAGATTCTCGACGTACCCACCGGGACCGTGATGTCCCGCCTGTCTCGGGCTCGCCAAGCCCTGCGCCAACTCAGCGATGGCGAAATCAACCGCCCTGCCCTGCGGAGACTCAAATGATCAGCATGCCCCCCAGCGAGCGCGACCTGCACGCTTACGTCGACCATCAGCTGGACGAGGAAGACCGGCGTCTGGTGGAGACCTTCCTGGCCAGTAACCCACAGGCGGCCGCGCAGGTTCGCGGCTGGCAGCAGGACGCCCAGCACCTGCGCGCAGCCCTCGGCGGCGCCTTGCAGCAGCCCACCAACCCCGATCTGGAACCGGCAGTCATTCGCCAACGCCTCCAACGCCAGTCCCGTCGTCACCTGGCCAGCGCCGCGATGTTGCTGATTGCTGTCAGCGTCGGCGGCTTCAGCGGCTGGCAAGCCCGGGAAATGACCCTGGCCGGCGCGTCAGCCCCGATGACCGATGCCCTGCAGGCCTATCGCCTGATTGCCCAGCAAGGCATCCTGCCAGCCGACTACAAGGCTGGCGACGACGCAGACATGCAGGGCTGGCTCGACCGTTATTTCACCCAGGCCAATCGCCTGCCTGATTTATCCGGCGCAGGCTTCAAACCGGCCAGCGGGCGTTTACTCAGCACTGAGCAAGGCCCGGCGGCGATGGTGGTCTACGAGGATCAGAACGGGCAGAAAATCAGCTTTTATGTGCGCCCGCCGGGACCGAAGAACTTTTTGCTGCCCCGGGGTAGCCGCAGTGATGGCGGCTTACAGGCCGAGTACTGGTCGGGTGGTGGCTACAACTATGCGATGGTCAGCCCGGCGGATACGCCGGCGGCGCGTATGCTCAGGCAGACCACGCAGTTCTGACAACACTATCCCTTGTAGGAGCGAGCCTGCTCGCGAAAGTGTGGGGTCAGTCGACATCAATGCTGAATGTGCTGCCGCCTTCGCGAGCAGGCTCGCTCCCACAGGGGATCCAGGTGCACCTGCAAAAGTCAGGTCGGCTTTAAGGCCGCCTCGCTTTGCTGTTGATCGCGAGCGCCCCGTTAACCACGCTGGCCGAACGCAGGCATTGCGCAGTGG
>NZ_APIO01000112.1:0-28895 GCF_000408945.1 Pseudomonas sp. G5(2012) | reverse complement strand
CCGCAGCAACGGATATGTACTCAGAAAACAATCTCCCACAACAAGCTTCGATGCGGCATGGATCAACGTTGGTAGAGGCCCCGATGGACGTCGTCACAGGTTGACGGACAGGCTCAGGGTGTGAGAGGGCAAGAAAATCAAGATCTAAAGCCAAGCAAAGCCAAAGCCAAAGCAAAAGCCGACCGGTCGGCCTGTTTTTCAAGTGCAGGTTAATGAGCGGCCGACACCCGCCACACCTTATTCCCCACATCATCGGCCACCAGCAAGGCGCCTTGCTGATCGATCACCACGCCCACCGGCCGACCCATGGCTTTTTCCTCATCATTGAGGAACCCGGTGAGCACATCCACCGGTTGCCCGCTTGGCTTGCCACCGCTGAAGGGCACGAAAATAACTTTGTAACCGCTGTGCGGCTTGCGGTTCCAGGAGCCATGCTGGCCGATGAACGCACCTTCCTTGAACTGCGCCGGCAATCGGTTGCCTTCGGCAAAGGTCAGGCCAAGTGAAGCGGTGTGAGGCCCCACCGCATAGTCCGGGGCGATCGCCTTGGCCACCAGGTCCGGGTTTTGCGGGTCGACACGCTCGTCGACATGCTGGCCGTAATAACTGAATGGCCAGCCATAGAAGGCGCCGTCTTTCACCGAGGTGATGTAGTCCGGCACCAGGTCGCTGCCGATTTCGTCCCGCTCATTCACGGCCGTCCACAGCGCACCGCTTTGCGGCTCCCAGGCCATGCCGTTGGGGTTGCGCAGGCCTGAAGCGAAGATCCGGTGGTTGCCGGTGGCGCGATCCACTTCCCAGATCGCCGCGCGCCCTTGCTCCTGGTCCATGCCGTTTTCGCCGACGTTGCTGTTGGAGCCCACCGTGACATACAGCTTGCTGCCGTCCTTGCTGGCGATGACGTTTTTGGTCCAGTGGTGGTTCAGGGTGCCCCCTGGCAAGTCGACGACCTTGATCGGTTTGTTCTGGATTGCCGTGTCGCCGTTCTCATAATGGAAGCGCAACAGCCGGTCGGTGTCGGCCACGTACAGGTCATTGCCGACCAGGGTCATGCCGAAGGGCGAGTTGAGGTTTTCCAGGAATACCGTGCGGGTTTCGGCAACGCCATCGTGGTTGCCATCTCGCAGCAGGGTGATGCGGTTCGGGCTCGGCACGCCGGCACCGGCGCGCCCCATGACTTTCTTGGTGATCCAGCCCTTGATGCCTTTGTTGTCATCGGGTTTGGGCGGGGCATTGGTTTCGGCAACCAGCACGTCGCCATTGGGCAGCACATAAAGCCAGCGTGGATGATCGAGGTTCTCGGCAAATGCGCCGACCTGAGTACCGCTGGCCGCGACGGGTTTTGCGCCGTCCGCCCAGCCAATGGCCGGGGCGATGTTCATTGTCGGGAACAGCGTCTTGTCCGGTTCCGGTAGCTTGGGGGACGGCCCGATGCCGTCGGTGACTTGCAAGCGGGCGGTTTCGCCACAGGCGACGAGCCCTCCCGCTAATGCGATGACGAAAACCAGCTCGGATGTGCGCATTGCTGACCTTCCCTATGAATGCAGTGACTTAAATCATAGAGAAGCGGCAAAGCCCGATGGTTCAACCTTTAGCCGCGAGCTTCCTTGAGCAACACGGCAATGCCTGGGTGATAGTGACCGGCTTCATTGCGCAATTTGCGATAGGCATAGGGGAAATACCAGGCCACGGCGCAGCAATGCTCCTTTTGCAGGTCATCGACCATGTCCTGGAGTTCCTCCGGGGTGGCGCCTTGCTGGCTCTTGTGGGGAGCGACGAACAGGCAGCCGATTCTCAGGTCGCTGGCGTAGCTGATTTTTTTCGCGTCACTGGTGATGTCCAGCAAGGCCTGGGTCAGGTTCAGGCTGTTAACGCGTGGCCAGCGCTGCGTGGCCTGCAGCCAGGCGCGATCTTCGGTGGTGGCGATAAACAGGTCGGCGCGGCCGTTGCGTTCGCCTTCTTCGGTCTGTTTGCGCGTGGGCGATTGTTGCAGCGTGACCATCTCAGCCATCCATGCCGCGGCAGAAAGCAGGCCGAGGTTGGCTTTTTCATCGAGCCAGTAGGGTGTCTCGTTGTCGCCGCGAACGGCGTTATAACGATCGATACAGTCGAACCAGCGCTCCAGCACCGGACGCAGGAATTCCAGCTTCGGATTACTGATGATCATGCCTTGCATGGGGCTCACCTTATTATTGTGTTGTGAGATTGTGGCAAATTGATATCACTGAAGTGAGTGTGACACAAGATTGACGTCATTTTATGAATGGTTGGCAGTTATTCGTTCCGGCACCCTGTCTTCAATTGACGCTCCACCCCCAACCCTCTAACCTTCGCCGCTTGTTTCAGGTGCTCTGTGGCTTGGGTCGACAGAGTGAAACAGGGAAGCCGGTGAGTGAGCGCTTCAGTCGATGAAGCCCTGCGATCCCGGCGCTGCCCCCGCAACGGTAAATGAGTGAACACTGCGCTTGAAGCCACTGCGTCGATCCATCGATGCGGGAAGGCGCGCAGCGAGGCTTCACGCCGCTCATGAGCCCGGAGACCGGCCTGATCCATCCAAGCGGCATCACGGTGGGCGATGCCAGGCTTCTTGCCGTCTATTCTTGTGCCTGCCCGCCGTTAATCCTGCCTCAACGGAGAGCTCCCCCATGTCTGACAATCCTGATCGTGACGAACGTCACCTGGCGCGCATGCTGCGCAAAAAGGCCGTGATCGACGAACGCATCGCCAATTCCCCAAACGAATGTGGCCTGCTGCTGGTGCTGACCGGCAATGGCAAAGGCAAGAGCAGTTCGGCGTTCGGCATGCTGGCGCGTGCCATGGGGCATGGCATGCAGTGCGGCGTGGTGCAGTTCATCAAGGGACGTAACAGCACCGGTGAAGAGCTGTTCTTCCGGCGCTTTCCCGAGCAGGTGCGTTTTCATGTGATGGGCGAGGGCTTCACCTGGGAAACACAGGATCGCCAGCGCGACATCGCGGCTGCCGAAGCGGCCTGGGCGGTGTCGCAGCAACTGCTGCGCGACCCGTCCATCGGCCTGGTGGTGCTGGACGAACTGAACATCGCCCTCAAGCACGGCTACCTCGATCTCGATCAGGTGCTCAGCGATTTGCAGGCGCGTCCGCCTATGCAGCACGTGGTGGTTACTGGTCGCGGCGCCAAGCCGGAGATGGTTGAACTGGCGGATACCGTCACTGAAATGGGCATGATCAAGCACGCCTTCCAGGCCGGTATCAAGGCGCAAAAAGGCGTGGAGCTGTGAACCAGCCTCGACGTTGCCCGGCGGTGCTGATTGCTGCGCCGGCGTCCGGCCAGGGCAAGACCACCGTGACCGCTGCGCTGGCCCGGTTGCATCGTAACCAGGGCCGTAAGGTTCGCGTGTTCAAGTGCGGCCCGGACTTTCTCGATCCGATGATCCTCGAACGCGCCAGCGGTGCGCCGGTGTATCAACTGGACATGTGGATGGTCGGCGAGCAGGACAGTCGCCGCCTGTTGTGGGAGGCCGCTGGCGACGCTGACCTGATCCTGATCGAAGGCGTCATGGGGCTGTTCGACGGTACGCCGTCCAGCGCTGACCTGGCGCGGCATTTCGGCGTGCCGGTGCTCGCTGTGATCGACGGCACCGCCATGGCCCAGACCTTCGGCGCACTGGCCCTGGGCCTGGCGCGTTATCAGCCGGACTTGCCGTTTGCCGGCGTGCTGGCCAACCGCGTGGGCACCCTGCGCCACGCGCAACTGCTCGAAGGCAGCCTGACCGAAGGCCTGCGCTGGTATGGCGCCTTGTCACGGGAGACCGGGATCGAATTGCCGAGTCGACACCTTGGCCTGGTGCAGGCCAGCGAGTTGAATGACCTGGATGTGCGCCTCGATGCGGCGGCCGAGGCCCTGGCCGGCAGTTGCGAAGTCGAACTGCCGCCGGCGGTGGAATTCGCCGCGCCCGATGTGGTGACAGTCGAGCCCTTGCTGGCTGGCGTGCGCATCGCCGTGGCCCGTGACGAAGCGTTTGCCTTTACCTATGGCGCCAGTCTCGATGTGCTGCGGGCGATGGGCGCCGAGCTGCGGTTTTTCTCGCCGATCCGTGATGCAGGTTTGCCAGAGGCCGACAGCCTGTACCTGCCGGGTGGCTATCCGGAATTGCACCACGTGGCATTGGCGCAGAACACTGCCATGCTCAGCGCCATCCGCGCCCACCACGCGGCAGGCAAACCCTTGCTGGCCGAATGCGGCGGCATGCTTTATTTGCTCGATTCGCTGACCGATGTCGAGGGCACTCGTGCCGAGCTGGTCGGCTTGTTGAAGGGCGACGCGGTGATGCAAAAGCGCCTTGCTGCATTGGCTCTGCAAGCGGTTGAGCTGCCGGAAGGTTCTTTGCGCGGGCATACCTATCACCATTCGTTGACCACGACCGAGCTTGTTCCGATTGCCCGTGGCCTGAGTCCTAACGGCGGGCGTGGGGCCGAAGCGGTTTATCGTGAGGGGCGGATGACGGCCTCTTACGTGCACTTTTATTTCCCGTCCAATCCATCAGCGATTGCCGCTTTGTTTGCGCCTGACTGGACGGACGCCTTCGCGAGCAGGCTCGCTCCCACAGGGGAACGCATATCAAATGTGGGAGCGAGCCTGCTCGCGAAGAGCCATGACTGACAACGCCTTCAGCCAGGCCGAACGCGACGCGGTCTACCGCGCCATCGGTGAACGCCGCGACATGCGTCACTTCGCCGGCGGCACGGTCGAGCCCGAGCTGCTGCGACGCCTGCTCGAAGCCGCGCATCAGGCCCCAAGTGTCGGCCTGATGCAGCCCTGGCGGTTCATCCGCATCAGCGATCGAGCCTTGCGTGGCCAGATCCAACAGCTGGTGGAGCAAGAACGTATCCGCACCGCCGAGGCCCTGGGTGAGCGCACCGACGAATTCATGCACCTCAAGGTCGAGGGCATCAACGATTGCGCCGAAGTGCTGGTCGCCGCGTTGATGGACGATCGCGAACGGCACATCTTCGGTCGTCGCACCCTGCCGGAAATGGACCTGGCCTCGTTGTCTTGCGCCATCCAGAACCTCTGGCTGGCGTCCCGCGCCGAAGGGCTGGGCATGGGCTGGGTCTCGCTGTTCGAACCGCAAGCCTTGGCGGACCTGCTGGGCCTGCCGCCTGGTGCCAAGCCCCTGGCCATTCTCTGCCTGGGACCGGTCAAGGCCTTCTATCCGGCGCCAATGCTGGTGCTCGAAGGCTGGGCGCAGGCGCGTCCGTTGAGTGAGCTGCTGTACGAAAATTATTGGGGAGTGAGTCAATGAGTGTGGCGTTGTTGAGTGTCGCCGCGGTAGCGCTGGATGCGCTGCTGGGTGAGCCCAAGCGCTGGCATCCGCTGGTGGCGTTTGGCCGTTTCGCCGAGCGCATCGAGCAACGTTTCAATGGTGGCGGTCGCGGCTGGCGCAGCCATGGGGTCACCGCGTGGGTGATCGCCGTAGTGCCGCTGACCCTGTTGGCCACGGCGCTCTCATGGGCGCCGTACGTCGGCTGGATCGTCGAGATTCTCGCGCTCTATTGCGCCCTGGGCATGCGCAGCCTCGGCGAGCACGTCACGCCGGTGGCCAAGGCCTTGCGCAGCGGTGACCTTGAAGAAGCGCGCCAACGCGTGAGTTATCTGGTCAGCCGCAAAACCAGTGATCTGGATGAAACCGCCGTGGCCCGTGCCGCCACCGAATCGGTGCTGGAAAACGGCAGCGACGCGGTGTTCGCCGCGCTGTTCTGGTTTGCCGTGGCCGGTGCGCCCGGCGTGGTGCTCTACCGTTTGAGCAACACCCTGGACGCGATGTGGGGCTATCGCAACGAACGCTTCGAGCGTTTCGGCTGGGCGGCGGCCAAGATCGACGACGTGCTCAATTACATTCCGGCGCGCCTGGTGGCGCTGACCTATGCACTGCTGGGCAAGACCCGACTGGCGTTGAAATGCTGGCGTACCCAGGGGCCAACCTGGGACAGCCCGAATGCCGGTCCGGTGATGGCGGCGGGGGCCGGTGCGTTAGGCGTCGAGCTGGGCGGGCCGGCGATTTATCACGGTGAACTGCATCAGCGCCCGACGCTGGGCGAGGGCGTGCCGGCGGATTCCGACGCCATCGACCGCGGCTGGCAACTGGTGCAGCGTGGGGTATGGTTGTGGCTGCTGATTCTGTGCGTGGGGTCTGAATTTTATGCTTGAGCACGGCGGACGACTGCGCAAGGCGGCGCACGATTACGGCATCGATGAAGCCGATTGGCTTGACCTGTCCAGCGGCCTGGCCCCCTGGCCGTTTCCAGTGCCGGACATCCCGCAACGGGCCTGGGCGCGATTGCCGGAAACCAATGACGGTCTGGAGCAGGCGGCCTGCGACTACTACGGCACCTTGCAAGCGTTGCCGGTCGCCGGTTCGCAGATGGCCATCCAGTTGCTGCCGCGTTTGCGGCGGGCGGGCAAGGTCGGCGTACTGTCACCCTGTTATGCCGAACATGCCGAGGCGTGGCGGCGCAATGGCTACATCGTGCGCGAAGTGCTGGAGCAGGAGGTCGACTTCTTCGTCGATAGCCTCGACGTGCTGGTGGTGGTCAACCCGAATAATCCAACCGGGCTGAACCTGACGCCCGCGCGGCTGCTCGACTGGCATTCGCGCCTGGCCCCGCGCGGTGGCTGGCTGGTGGTGGACGAGGCCTTCATGGACAACACGCCGCACCTGAGTGTGGCGCCGTTTGCCCATCAGGTAGGCTTGATCGTGCTGCGCTCCTTTGGCAAGTTTTTCGGCCTGGCCGGCGTGCGCCTGGGTTTTGTCCTGGCTGAGCGCAAGTTGCTCAAGTTGCTCGCCGAGCAAGTAGGGCCGTGGGCGGTCAGCGGGCCGACCCGAGTGCTGGGCCAGGCGTGCCTGCGCGACACCGAAGGGCACGTTCGGCAGCGCGAGCGCGCCGATGAGGCCAGTGCGCGGCTGGCCACCCTGTTGACCCGGCACGGCTTCCAACCCCAAGGCGGGTGCGCCTTGTTCCAATGGCTAATCACCGAGCGCGCCGAAGTACTGCACGAGTTCATGGCCCGGCGCGGCATTCTATTGCGCCTGTTCACCCACAACAGCAGCCTGCGTTTCGGCCTGCCTGGCGATGAAGCAGACTGGGCCCGCCTCGACTGCGCGTTCGACGCCTTCACCAGGGAAAGCCAATGACCACGCTAATGGTGCAGGGCACCACATCCGACGCCGGTAAAAGCACGCTGGTGACGGCACTGTGCCGCTGGGTTACGCGCCAGGGTGTCAGCGTGGTGCCGTTCAAGCCGCAGAACATGGCGCTCAATAGCGCGGTGACTGCCGACGGTGGCGAGATTGGTCGCGCGCAAGCCGTGCAAGCCCAGGCCGCTTTTCTTGAGCCCCACACCGACATGAACCCGGTGCTGCTCAAGCCCAACAGCGATACCGGCGCCCAGGTGATCATCCATGGGCGTGCAGTCACCACGATGAATGCCGTGGCCTATCACGACTACAAATCCATTGCGATGCAAGCGGTGCTGGCGTCCCACGAACGCTTGAGCTCAGCGTATCCAGTGGTGATGGTCGAGGGGGCGGGCTCACCGGCCGAGATCAACCTGCGCGCTGGCGACATCGCCAACATGGGCTTCGCCGAAGCGGTGGATTGCCCGGTGGTGCTGATCGCCGACATCAATCGGGGCGGGGTTTTCGCTCACCTGGTGGGCACCCTGGAACTGCTGTCGCCCTCCGAGCAGGCGCGGGTCAAAGGTTTCGTCATCAACCGTTTTCGCGGTGACATCGCCCTGCTGCAACCCGGTCTCGACTGGCTGGAAACGCGCACTGGCAAACCGGTGATCGGCGTACTGCCGTACGTGATGGACCTGCACCTGGAGGCCGAGGACGGCATCGACCAGCGCCAGGCCGACAAGGCCGGGCAGCTGTTGAAGGTGGTGGTGCCGGTGCTGCCGCGCATCAGCAACCACACCGATTTCGATCCACTGCGCCTGCACCCGCAAGTGGACCTGCAATTCATTGGCCCCGGCCAGGCGATTCCAGCGGCCGACCTGATCATTCTGCCAGGCTCGAAAAGCGTGCGTAGCGATCTGGCCTATCTGCGCGCCAATGGCTGGGACGCCGCGATCTCGCGACACCTGCGCTATGGCGGCAAAGTCCTGGGTATTTGCGGTGGCCTGCAGATGCTCGGCGAGCAGGTGCATGACCCGCTGGGACTTGAAGGCGCGCCGGGGTCCAGTGATGGCCTGGGCCTGCTGGCATTCACCACGCAGCTCGAAGAACACAAGCAGCTACGCAACGTGCGCGGGCGTCTTGCACTGGAGAATGCCGAGGTCTGCGGCTATGAGATTCACGCTGGCGTTACCACCGGACCTGCCCTGGAAAATGCCGCCGTGCAGTTGGACGATGGTCGTTGCGATGGCGCGCAGAGTGTCGATGGGCAAATTTTCGGCACCTATTTGCATGGCCTGTTTGAATCCCCGGCGGCGTGCAGTGCGCTGTTGCGATGGGCGGGTTTGCAGAATGTGCAGGAGGTGGATTACCACGGCTTGCGCGAGCGGGATATCGAGCGCTTGGCGGATCTGGTTGAAAAGCATCTGGATACCCAGCTATTACGTGAGCTCTGTGGATTCTGAGGTGGCTGTTCCGGCCTCTTCGCGGGCAAGCCTTGCTCCTACAGGTGATCACCGAATCCTGTAGGAGCAAGGCTTGCCCGCGATGAGGCCCGTCGCCTCACTGAAGATTTAAAGGAATGAACCATGCTCCAACTAATCCTCGGCGGCGCCCGCTCCGGCAAGAGTCGCCTGGCTGAAAAGCTGGCGACAGACAGCGGCCTTCAAGTGACCTACATCGCCACCAGCCAACCCCTGGACGGTGAAATGAACGAGCGTGTCGCCCATCACCGCGCCCGCCGTCCGACCGAATGGGCGTTGATCGAAGAGCCTGTGGAACTGGCCCGCATCCTGCGCGAAACCGCCAGCAGCGAGCGCTGCCTGCTGGTGGACTGCCTGACGTTGTGGATGACCAACCTGCTGATGCTCGATGACACCGAGCGTCTGGTGGCCGAGCGCGAAGCCTTGCTCGAATGCCTGGCGTCGTTGCCGGGTGAAATCATTTTTGTCAGCAACGAGACCGGAATGGGCGTCGTGCCGCTGGGCGAATTGACTCGCCGCTATGTCGATGAAGCCGGTTGGCTGCATCAAGCCCTGGCCGAGCGTTGCCAGCGTGTCGTCCTGACCGTTGCCGGCCTGCCCCTGACTTTGAAAGGAACTGCTTTATGAGCCCAACCTGGTGGCTGAACCCCTGCAAACCGATCGACGCCCAGGCGGTCGAGCAGGCGCAAGCCCGTCAACAGCAACTGACCAAGCCGGCCGGCTCACTCGGTCAGCTTGAGTCGGTGGCGGTGCAACTGGCCGGACTGCAGGGGCAGGTGAAGCCGAGTCTGGAGCGGTTGTGGATCGCGATTTTTGCCGGTGACCATGGTGTGGTGGCCGAGGGAGTGTCGGCCTATCCCCAGGAAGTCACCGGGCAGATGCTGCTCAACTTCGTCAGCGGCGGTGCAGCGATCAGTGTGTTGGCGCGGCAGTTGGGCGCCTCCCTGGAAGTGGTCGACCTGGGCACCATCACACCGTCGTTGAACCTGGCGGGTGTGCGACACCTGAACATCGGGCCCGGCACGGCGAATTTTGCGCATGGGCCAGCGATGACCGCGGCGCAAGGCGAACGCGCGTTGCAGGCCGGTCGCGACAGCGTTGAGCGCGCCGTTGCGATGGGTGCGCAACTGTTCATCGGTGGCGAAATGGGCATCGGCAACACCACGGCGGCCAGCGCCCTGGCCTGTGCCTTGCTCGATTGCCCGGTGGTGCACCTGGCCGGGCCGGGTACGGGGCTGGATGCGGCGGGTGTCAGTCGTAAAGCGCAAGTGATCGAGCGCGCGCTGGTGCTGCACGGCGCTCAACGTGGCGATGCGCTGCAGACCTTGTTCAATCTGGGCGGTTTTGAAATCGCGGCACTGGTGGGCTCCTACCTGGCGTGCGCCCAGCAAGGCATTGCAGTGCTGGTGGACGGGTTCATCTGCAGTGTCGCGGCCTTGGTCGCGGTGCGGTTGAATCCGTCGTGCCGCCAATGGCTGTTGTTCGGTCATCGCGGAGCCGAGCCGGGCCATCGTCATGTGCTGGAAACCCTGAAGGCCGAACCCTTGCTGGACCTCGGCTTGCGCCTGGGCGAGGGCAGTGGTGCCGCGCTGGCCGTGCCATTGCTGCGTCTGGCGTGCGAGCTGCACGGGCAGATGGCGACGTTTGCCGAAGCGGCGGTGGCGGACCGTCCGGCATGATCTTGCATCTGGACTTGTTGCGTCACGGTGAAACAGAACTCGGTGGCGGCTTGCGCGGCAGCCTCGACGATGCGCTGACCGACAAGGGCTGGGCGCAGATGCGCCAGGCGGTGGCGGGGCAGGGGCCTTGGGATCGCCTGGTCAGTTCGCCTTTGCAGCGCTGTGCGCGTTTCGCCGAAGAACTGGCGATGCAGTCAGGGCTGCCGATCGAGCTGAACAAAGACCTGCAGGAACTGCACTTCGGTGCCTGGGAAGGACAGAGTGCCGCGGCACTGATGGAAACCGACGCCCAGGCCCTGGGTTTGTTCTGGGCTGATCCGTATTCGTTTACCCCGCCAGAGGGTGAACCGGTCGCGGAGTTTTCAGCGCGAGTACTCGCGGCGGTCGCACGCTTGCATGGGGCGTACGCCGGAGAGCGTGTGCTGCTGGTCAGTCATGGCGGGGTCATGCGTTTATTGCTGGCCCACGCCCGGGGCTTGCCCCGCGAGCAACTGCTCAATGTCGAAGTGGCGCACGGCGCGCTGTTCTCGCTCTTGGTCGAGCCCGGTGGTCTCTTGAGGGAAGTGCGCTGAACATGTTGCCATTCTGGATCGCCCTGCAATTTCTCAGCAGCCTGCCGGTTCGTTTGCCGGGCATGCCGACGCCTGAGGAGCTGGGGCGCTCGCTGCTGTTTTATCCGCTGGTGGGTGTGCTGTTCGGCGTGATTCTGTGGGCGCTGAACGGGCTGTTGCTGGGCACGCCACTGCTGCTCCATGCCGCACTGCTATTGACGGCGTGGGTGCTGCTCAGTGGCGCGCTGCACCTGGACGGCCTGGCCGACAGCGCCGATGCATGGCTGGGCGGATTCGGCGACCGCGAGCGCACGCTGACGATCATGAAGGATCCGCGCAGCGGGCCGATCGCCGTGGTCACGCTGGTGCTGGTGTTGCTGCTCAAGTTTGCCGCGTTGCTAGCGTTGATTGAGCAGCAGCACAGTGTGCTATTGATCATCGTCCCACTGATTAGCCGCAGCGCGTTACTGGGGTTGTTCCTCACCACGCCCTACGTGCGTCCCGGTGGATTGGGCCAGGCGCTGGCCGATCATCTTCCGCGGTTGGCGGGCAAGCAGGTGTTGGCGGTCAGTGCCTTGTTGTGTGTGCTGATCGCTGGGTTCAACGGCGTTTGGGCGCTGCTGCTGGCGGCGCTGATGTTTGCCTGGCTGAGGCAGGTGATGCTGCGCCGATTGGGCGGCACGACAGGTGACACGGCAGGGGCGTTGCTGGAGCTATTGGAAGTAGCCGTGCTGGTGGGCGTGGCGCTAATCCTGTAGGAGCGAGCATGCTCGCGATGGAGGTACAAGCACCGAGGGGTGTCAGGCACTCAGCGTCATCGTTGACGTCCATCGCGAGCATGCTCGCTCCTACAGGTAGAGGGGTTTGGTGTAACATAAATTTGCTTTCATTCAACCACGGGTATATACACGCACCATGCTCGAATCCCAATGTTTATGCATCAACCTGCGTCGCGCCGCCCGTGGCGTCAGCAGGCATTACGACGGCGCTCTCGATGGCTTCGGGATCAACGTTGCGCAGTATTCTTTGCTGTGCAACCTGCAGCGCCTGGATCAACCGAGTATCTCCACCCTCGCCGAAGCCATGGGCCTGGATCGCAGTACCCTGGGGCGCAACTTGCGTGTGCTGGAGGGTGATGGCCTGGTGACGCTGGTCGAGGGCGAGGACATGCGCAATCGCATCGTCCTGCTCACCGAAGCGGGCGCCGAGCGCCTCAAAGCCGCCTTGCCCGCCTGGGAGGCGGCGCAACAGCGCTTGGTCGATCGCTTGGGCGCGGAAAAGCGTGAAACGTTATTGAAGTTGCTGGACGAACTGGCTTGAGGTCAGTTTTTTCGATTTTAAGCGGGTATATACCCGTAAATGGAGAACAAGAATGACCTCGATGTGGCGTACGTGCGGTTGGGTTTTACTGGGAAGTGCGCTGATCCTGGCGTTGTCCCTCGGGGTGCGACACGGTTTCGGGCTATTCCTGGCGCCGATGAGTGCCGAGTTCGGCTGGGGGCGTGAAGTCTTCGCCTTCGCCATCGCCCTGCAGAACCTGATCTGGGGCCTGGCGCAACCCTTCACCGGCGCCCTGGCCGACCGCTTTGGCGCGGCCAAAGTGGTGCTGGTCGGCGGCGTCCTGTACGCGGCGGGGTTGGTCTGCATGGGGCTTTCCGACTCGGCGGTGACCTTGTCCCTGAGCGCCGGCCTGCTGATCGGGATCGGCCTGTCCGGCACCTCCTTCTCAGTGATCCTCGGCGTGGTCGGGCGTGCGGTGCCGCCAGAAAAACGCAGCATGGGCATGGGTATCGCCAGTGCCGCCGGTTCGTTCGGCCAGTTCGCCATGCTGCCGGGCACGCTCGGTTTGATCGGCTGGCTCGGCTGGTCGGCGGCATTGCTGGCGCTGGGTGTGCTGGTGGCACTGATCGTGCCGCTGGTGAGCATGCTCAAGGACAAGCCGCTGCCGCTGCTCGGCCACGAACAGACCCTTTCTGAAGCGTTGCGCGAGGCGTGCTCCCATTCGGGGTTCTGGCTGCTGGCATTCGGCTTTTTTGTCTGTGGCTTCCAGGTGGTGTTCATTGGCGTGCACCTGCCAGCGTACCTGGTGGATCAACATCTGCCGGCGACGGTGGGTACCACGGTGCTGGCCTTGATCGGCCTGTTCAACATCTTCGGCACCTATACCGCCGGCTGGCTCGGCGGGCGCATGTCCAAACCGCGTCTGTTGACTGGCCTGTACCTGCTGCGCGCCGTGGTGATCGGGTTGTTCCTGTGGGCGCCAGTGACGACGACCAGCGCCTACCTGTTCGGGATGGCCATGGGGTTCCTATGGTTGTCGACCGTTCCCTTGACCAACGGCACCGTGGCCACCTTGTTCGGCGTACGAAACCTGTCCATGCTCGGTGGGATTGTTTTCCTGTTTCACCAGCTCGGGTCATTTCTCGGTGGCTGGCTGGGCGGGGTGGTGTACGACCGGACCGGGAGCTACGACTTGATCTGGCAGGTGGCGATCCTCTTGAGCCTGATGGCGGCCGCGCTTAACTGGCCCGTGCGTGAGCGGCCCGTGGCGCGTCTGCAAAGCCAGCTGAGTGCGACATGAACAGCCTCTGGTCGCGGATCGTGATCGCCGCTGTGTGCGGCTTGCTGCTGGCCGTGGCCTGGTGGGGCTGGCATCAGGGCGGCCTGGCGTTGATGCAACTGGGCATGGGGGCGTGCTAGAGGGCGGCATTCTTCAAGGACGCTTGCTAGCAGCAAGTGAGGGCGAGTAACTTCAATCTCACAAGAACTCTCAAGGAAGCACCGATATGCTGATGCGCTGGCTGGCGGTTCCCGTGTTACTGGTAGCGTTTACCGGATTGGCCCAGGCGGCAGAGTGCCCGGCGCTGCTCGAAGGCTCGTTGCCCAAGCTGCGCGCCAAGGAATCCATCGATCTGTGCCAGCGTTTCGCCGGCAAGCCGCTGGTGGTGGTCAATACCGCCAGCTTCTGTGGTTTTGCCCCGCAGTTCAAAAGCCTCGAGGCGCTCAATCAGCGCTACAAGGAACAGGGGCTGGAGGTGATCGGTGTGCCGTCCAATGACTTCAAGCAAGAGTCCAAGGACGGCGCCGAGACCGCCAAGGTCTGTTACGTGAACTACGGGGTGACCTTCACCATGACCGAACCGCAGAAAGTTCGTGGTGACGATGCCACGCACCTGTTCCAGGTCCTCGCCAAACAAAGCGGCGCGCCGAAGTGGAATTTCTACAAGTACGTGGTCGATCGCCAGGGCAAGGTGATTGCCAGCTTTTCCAGCCTGACCAAGCCCGATGATCCCGAGTTCATTGAGGCCGTGGAAAAAGCCCTGGCTTCGCCACCATTGGCCTCCACTCCTTGATCTGTGGGAGCGAGCCTGCTCGCGATGGACTTGAGAGCGCCGCGGGGTGTCAGGCTTCACACGTTATCGTTGACGTCCATCGCGAGCAGGCTCGCTCCCACAAAAAAGCCCCGCCTCTGTGTAAGAGCGCGGGGCTTTTTTTGATTCAGGCGGCGAGCCTTTCAAACTCCCTGACGGTCATCAGAAGCGGTAGGTCGCACCGACACCGAAACCGTTCGCCCAGTTTTCATACTTGGAGCTGTAGGCTTGGCGGCCGTTGTTATCGTTGACCTTGACCGACTCTTCATGCAGGTACGAATACGCAACGTCGATGGTCAGGTCGTCGGTCGGGCTCCAGCCGGCACCCAGGCTGAAAATCTTGCGATCGCCGGTGGGGATGCGTGGAGAGCGGTTTTCGTTGTTGGTTGGCGCCTGGTCAACCGACAGACCGGTACGCAGTACCCACTGCTTGTTCAACTGGTAGGAGGCACCGATGGCGTGAGCCCAGGTGTCGTGCCAGTTCTGCTCTTCGGTGATGGTGCCAAACGCTGGGTTCAAAGCAGCAGGCACGCCACTGTTCTCGACGGTGATTTCTTTCAGGCGGCTCCAGCGAGTCCAGGTGCTGCCTGCGTAGAGGGTCCACTGGTTGTCCAGTTGATGGGTAACCGAGAAGTCGACCGACTCAGGCGTGGTGATGTCCAGTGAAGCGTCGTACTTCTGGTTCGGGTTCTGACGCAGGTTCGTGAGGAAGCCGTAGTTGACCTTGGTGTCACCCTCGAGCTTGTACTTCACTTTCGAGTGGTAGGTCAGGCCGACGCGAGTGCTGTCGGTGGCTTGCACCAGGATACCGATGTTGTAGCCCAGAGCGGTGTCGTCACCCTTGATCTTAACTTCGCCGTCCGGAGCCGCCGGGTTCAGCGAAAGGTTCGATTCCAGCTTGCCGTCGATGCGGTTAATGGTAGGACCGAAGCCGATCGACACCTTGTCGTTAAAGGCGTAGCTGACGGTTGGCTGCAGCGTCACGATGGTGACTTCACTCTTGCTGCCGAAGTAACGGCCGGCAAAGCCGTTCTCGTAGTCGGTCACCAGGCCGAATGGCGCGTAGACGCCGAAACCGACTGCCCACTGGTCATCGAGTGGCTTGACGTAGTAGCCCATCGGCACGCCCATGAAAGGGACCATGTCACCTTTGTTGGTGCCGCCATTGGGACGGGAGCTGGCATCGCTGATATCAGCGTGCGCGTCGATGAATGCAACACCGCCAGTCACTTGTTCGCGCTTGAGGCGCGACATGCCAGCAGGGTTGCCAAATACGGTGGATGCGTCGTCGGCAGCGGAAGATCGCCCGGCAAAACCTGTCCCCATCCCGCTGATGCTTTGTTCGTTGAGGGCGAAACCACTCGCGAAGATCTGGGTGGATGCCAAGGCAACGGCGAGGCTAATGGTGGTTTTGAGCATTACTTTTTTCATTATTAGAACTCCTGGTGATCACCGGGGCGAAAATTACCAACATTTTCGTCCCAGCGCCATAGGCTGTAATGCTTGATTTAGAGCGGTTTTGTAGGACAATCCGACCAAATTCGCTGCCAGTTGAGCGATCTTTGAATTCGGGGCAGTCAGCAGGCGACCTGATTCAGCGGTGCAACACAGGTTTGCCAGGCGCAGGTGAAATCTCTCAGGCGTCCCTGGGGCTGGAAGGTCTGGCGCCAGATTCGGGCCATGCCCAGCAAGTCGTCTGGTTCGGGGAGGGGGGTATTCTGTTCTTCGACCAGCAGCCAGGCGATGGCGGTGGCGTAACGCAGGTTGACGGTCAATTCCAGGTGCGGGCCGCTGAGGAATGCATGTTGGCTGGCCAGGCCACGCACCAGGCTGGCGCGTTCCGGATCGAGTGCCAGGTAATGGTCCCAAAGTGCCTGGTGGCGGGGTTCGGCGATTCGATACAGGCCGTGTCCACGGCGGTCATGCAGGGCGGAACCAAGGGCTGACTGGCTGGCGGCGATGCCTAGCAGCAGGGATTCGGCGGTTGCGCTATGGCGTCCAAGGTAGATCAAGGTCGGACGGATTACATAACGGCACAGTTCGCTGGCAGCGATACCCATAAAACCCTCGATACATCAAATTGGCGACGAACCTGAAAGGCTTTGGCAGCGGTGAATCGACTCAGGCTCGTCGGAAGCGGATCAAGCCGCTTGAGTTGAAGTCTAGTGTCATATTCACCGCGTAAAGGACTGTTTTTAAAATATTTCTGCCGGCGAGTTATAAACGTTATATCTATCCGTGCTTAGTCATCGTGAAACCTTGCGCAACAAAAAGCCCCGCTTTTCGGGCGGGGCTTCTGGTGTTTCAGGCTTGCTGGCGTATCAGGCGACCAAGGCCTGACGCGTACGCTCGATGACCGCCTGCAGCGGTTCGGCGCTGGAATACTGGTCGGGGTACAGGCGTTCGCTGTGACGGGCGATGCCGTGTTCGTTGACCAGGGTGAAGCTGAAACAGCCTTTGCGAGCGGCCATGATCAGGCAGTTCATTGGTGCAAAAGCGTTGGTTAGGGTGCGGATGGCATCCTGGGTGTGGATTTGAGTAGACATAGTCATTGGGTGTTCCTACAAGCGACACGGATAAGAGCCGTGCAAAATTAAAACGTTCCAGTAACGACGACCACCGTTGGTCGAACGAAGAACCCTGACTGGAACAAAGCAGCCAGTTTGAAGCGCTGATAAATTGGCGCGCTTGGGCTGGCAGGTAGGTACTTAGGAGGGCAGGCAACACATCAAGGGCAAAGGTTCTGGGCCCGGGGTGAAGATCCTGATCAATTTGCAGGCTGGTTCGGTCAGCGTAAATGAGCTTGGCAACACCCTTCGTTTATTCAAAGGCTGTATTGGCGCAAGATTTACCTGGAAACCATCGAGGTGGTCGATCCCGCTTTTTCGGTAGCGGCTTCCTGTGGGAAGGCTGCGCCGGGGGGATTTGTTCGACCAGAATTGACTTTCAGCTTGGTACTAACGCCGCGGATAGTAACGGATTGAAAAGGCAAAGGGAAGTGTGCTGGCAAAAAATCCTGGATGTTCGCTTGGCGTCATCCTTCGCCTACGCTTCGACGAGCCTTGGAAATTGTTCGATCATCGAGCGTAATCCGACCGGCGGTCATCGCTGGGAGCTGCCTGGAGCGCGGGTTTTACGGGGGGTTATCCCCAACGAGCAAGAAAATTGCGCCGAAAAAAACCGGTGATATAACCATCCAGAAGGTAGTTGTGCACATTAGTTGCGCAGACTGTCACCCTGCTGTCATCCAGCCTTCAAACGCAGTGGGTGCCTGTAACCAAAATTTAAGTCAATGAAAAATATCGTCTTTTTTAACTGGTGAAAAAATCGTCAGTTTGACTGCAGGCCCCATTCCATAAGCCTTTGCGCGAGTTCAATGGCGGTTGTCCACTGAGTTATCCACAGCTTCTGTGGATTGTCCCGAGCGCTTGCTCTAGGACGGGCGTGCCGGGTTTTTTTCGGCTTTACCTGTAAGAAAAAGAGAGTAGAGTGGCGCGCCTTCCGATCTGCCCACAGTGCTTTATGAAGTTTCGTACACCACCTCCTTCCTCTTCCGCCAAATCGTCCACGGTAGCCTCACCCAAGCGCTTTTCGATGCGGGTGGCCGAGTGGTTGCTGGACAGCCCGCGCCTGGGCGAAAACTCCAACGTCAAACACATCGCCGGACGTTTACTCAAGCAACCGGCCCGTGAAGGCGTCGTCGCCGCGCAAAGCCGGTTGGGGCAACTGATGTGCCGTGAGTGCGGCAATGCCCGGGATCGCCGGATTGGCCAGGATCTCTTGCGTCAGGCCGCGCGGGCAGGGGACCTGCGTGCGCAACAGGAACTGGGCCTGATCGAAGACTGAGCTGTCCAAGACCTGACGCCTTGGTTAACCTTCAGGCTTTATTTCAATGGCAGGAGTGGCTATGGCTATGGACTTGACCAGCGCATTGCTGGGGCTTGCGGGCGCGGCGTTGCCATTGCTGGTGTTGGCCTGGCAACTGCAGCGCCGGGCGAGCACCGCCCAGGCCCAGGCATCGTTGCTGGAAGAGCGCCTGGCCACGGCGAATCTGGCGCAGGATGGGGTGAATGCGCAACTTGAGGCCTGTCGCGATGAAATCGCCGATCTCGGTCAAGCCAACGCAGCCAAGCAAGCGGACCTCGCCGCGGTGCGCCGTGAGGTCGAGCTGCTGCAAATCGAGCGTGACGATGCCCGCGATGCTGCTCACGCCTGGAATATCGAACGCGCCGGCAAAGAAGTCGAACTGCGCCGCCTCGACGCCCTGGCCGCTTCTCTCAAGGCCGAGCTGCGCGAGCAACAGGAAAGCCATCAGCAGCGCCTCAACGACCTGCAGGGCTCACGGGACGAGCTGCGTGCGCAGTTCGCCGAACTGGCCGGGAAAATCTTCGACGAGCGCGAGCAGCGTTTTGCCGAAACCAGCCAGCAGCGCCTGGGGCAATTGCTCGATCCGTTGAAAGAGCGCATCCAGTCTTTTGAAAAGCGCGTCGAGGAAAGTTATCAGGCTGAAGCCCGAGAGCGCTTTTCCCTGGCCAAGGAACTGGAGCGCCTGCAACAGCTCAACCTGCGCCTGAGCGACGAAGCCACCAACCTGACCCGCGCCTTGAAAGGACAGAAAACCCAGGGCAACTGGGGCGAGTTGATTCTGGAACGCGTGCTTGAGCATGCGGGGCTGGAGAAGGGGCGCGAGTACCAGACCCAGGTCAATCTCAAGGGCCCGGACGGCGAGCGTTTCCAGCCGGACGTGATCATTTACCTGCCCGGCGACAAGCAGGTGGTCGTCGACTCCAAGGTCAGCCTGACGGCCTATCAGCAGTACGTGGCGGCCGAAGACGAAGCCATCGGCCAGATCGCCATCAAGCAACATGTGCTGTCGCTGCGCAACCACGTCAAGGGCTTGGCCGGCAAGGACTACAAACGCCTGGACGGCTTGCACAGCCTGGACTTCGTCCTGTTGTTCGTACCGATCGAAGCGGCGTTCTCTGCCGCGTTGCAGGCGGAGCCCACACTGTTCCAGGAAGCCTTCGACCGCAACATCGTGATCGTCAGCCCGACCACGCTGCTGGCGACCCTGCGTGTCATCGACAGCCTGTGGAAGCAGGAGCGGCAAAGCCAGAACGCCCGGGAAATCGCCGAGCGGGCAGGATGGCTGTACGACAAGTTCGTGTTGTTCATCCAGGATCTGGACGAAGTCGGCAATCGCTTGCAGCAACTGGACAAAGCCTACAGCTCGGCGCGCAACAAGCTGACAGAAGGCCGCGGCAACCTGGTCAGCCGCAGTGAGCAGCTCAAGCTGCTGGGCGCGCGGGCGAGCAAGAGCTTGCCAGCGGATTTGCTGGAGCGGGCGATGACCGATATTGACGGGTTGGTCGAATTGCCGGAATAGGCGAGCCTGCCCGCGATTGTTGATCGTTCCCACGCTCTGCGTGGGAATGCATCCCGTGACGCTCGGCGTCACCCTTGCACCCGACTCAAGCCTTGCGTCGATAGCGGAACGCGGAGCGTCCCCGGCGGCATTCCCACGCGGAGCATGGGAACGATCGGTGCGCAGGGACCGCAACGCCGCCGATTGATCGTTCCCACGCTCTGCGTGGGAATGCATCCCGTGACGCTCCGCGTCACCGTTGCACCCGACTCAAGCCTTGCGTCGAAAGCGGAACGCGGAGCATGGGAGCGATCGGTGCGCAGGGCCCGCGGGCTAAAGCGAAAGCGTTATAGCGGCAAATGCCGACTCAACAACGCCCGCAACGCCGCCGGTTTCACTGGCTTGGCCAAATAATCCAACCCCGCAGCATGCACCTGGGCCACGGTCTCGGGGCGTCCGTCGGCGCTGATGACCACGCCGGGTACCGGCTCGCCCAGTCGGGTGCGCAGCCAGGCCATCAGTTCGGTCCCGGTTTCGCCATCGTCCAGGTGGTAATCCACCAGTGCCAATTGCGGACGCAGGCCATCGCTGAGCAGGGCCATGCATTCCTCGCGGTTACGCGCGGTCCAGACTTGGCAGCCCCAGCGGGTGAGCAGGCTGTTCATGCCGATCAGGATGCTGTCTTCATTGTCGATGCACAGTACCTGGGCGCCGCTGGGCAGTTTGCCATTGAGTTCGGTAGGCTGGGCCGGCAGCGCGGCTAGCGCGCGGGCCAGGGGGACGCTCACACTGAACACGCTGCCGCGTCCCGGCCACGAGCGCACGCGTAGCTTGTGCCCCAGCACGCGACATAATCCGTCGGCGATCGCCAGCCCCAGGCCAAGCCCTTTCTCGGCGCGGGTCTGATGGCTGTCGAGGCGTTTGAATTCTTCGAATATCACCTGTTGCTTGTCTTCCGGAATGCCTGGCCCACGGTCCCACACTTCAAGGCACACCTCACCCTGGCGACGGCGCACGCCCAGCAGCACCGGCCCCTTGGCATAGCGGAAAGCGTTGGTGAGGAAATTCTGCAGGATGCGGCGCAAGAGCTTTATGTCGCTGTTGATGCGCAGCGAACTGCGCCTGACGCGAAATTCCAGGCCCTGGTCCCGCGCCAGCGCCTTGAACTCGGCACCCAGGGTGTCGAACAACTCATTGAGCGCGAACGGCTTGGCATCCGGGTTGATCTTGCCGTTTTCCAGGCGGGAAATGTCCAGCAAATCGCTGATCAGGTCTTCGGCCGATCGCAGCGAGCTGTCCAGGTGCTGGACCAGTTTTTGCGCCTCGGCGGACAAGCCGTCGTCCTGGTGAGTCAGGGCGGCGGAAAACAGGCGCGCGGCGTTCAACGGTTGCATGAGGTCATGGCTGACCGCCGCCAGGAATCGGGTCTTCGACTGGTTCGCGGCCTCGGCGGTGCCCTTGGCTTCGGTCAGGGCTACGTTGAGTTGCGACAGCTCGTGCGTGCGCTCCGCGACACGCTGTTCCAGGCCCTCATTGGCCTCGGTCAACGCCTGCTCGGCTTCGCGGAACGCCGTGATGTCGGTGAAACTCATGACGAAGCCGCCGCCGGGCATCGGGTTGCCGATCAGTTCGATCACCCGGCCATTGGGGAACAGCCGTTCGGACGTGTGCGCCCGACCTTGGCGCATCCAGTGCAGGCGACGCGCGACGTGCACTTCCGCTTCACCGGGGCCACACAAGCCGCGCTCGGCGTTGTAGCGGATGATGTCGGCAATCGGCCGGCCGACGCTGATCAGGCCATCCGGGTAGTTGAACAGCTCCAGGTAGCGGCGGTTCCAGGCCACCAGCTTCAGCGACTGGTCGACCACGCTGATGCCCTGGGTGATGTTCTCGATCGCGCCTTGCAGCAGCGCGCGGTTGAATTGCAGGACTTCGGAAGCCTCGTCGGCGATGCGCACGACGTCTTCGAGTTGCATTTCACGGCCTTCAATGGCGGCTTTTACCACCGCACGCGTCGATGAAGCACCCAGCACACCCGCGAGCAATCGTTCGGTGTGGGCGATCCACTCACCATCGGCGTTCTGGTTCGGATTGAAGCCCTTGCCCTGGCGGTAGGCAAAACGAATGAAGCTCTGCCGCGCGCGTTCTTCACCGACGAAGCGCGCGGCCAGTTGCAGCAGATCGTCGATCTGTACCGCGAGCATCGAGCGGGCGCTGGGTCGGGCACTGATTTCCTGGCCGATGAAGCGCCCGGCCTGCCAGTGCTCCGACACGCGGGTGCGCGACAACACCGAGACCCAGGCGAACAGCGTGAAGTTGCCCGCCAGCGACAGCACCACGCCTTGGGTCAGCGGGGTGATCGGCAGGTTCAACGGGTTGCTGTGCAGCCAGGCCAGGCCCGGAAAACTGTTCAGGGATAAACCCAGGCTATGGGCGGCAATCGGCAGGACCAGTGTGTAGAACCACAGGAATGTACCGGCGGCGAGTCCGGCAAATACGCCGCGGCGGTTGGCCTGTTTCCAGTACAGCGCGCCGAGCATCGCCGGTGCCAGCTGCGTCACGGCGGCGAAGGCGATCTGGCCGATGGTCGCCAGGCTGGCGGTCGATCCCAGCAGTCGATAACTGACGTAGGCCAGCAGCAGGATGACCACGATGGTCACGCGGCGCACCGACAGCATCCACTGGCGGAACACCTCGAACGGGCGCTCGGCATTGTTGCGGCGCAGCAGCCAGGGCAGCAGCATGTCGTTGGAGACCATGGTCGACAGCGCCACGCTGGCCACGATCACCATGCCCGTGGCCGCCGATGCGCCGCCGATAAAGGCCAGCAGCGCCAGGGCAGGATGAGCCTGGGCCAGCGGCAGGCTGATGACAAAGGAGTCCGGCAGCACGGAGCTGGGCAGCAGCATCTGGCCCGCCAGCGCGATCGGCACGACAAACAAGGCCGCCAGGGCCAGGTAGGCCGGGAACACCCATTTGGCCAGGCGCAGATCCTGCGGGTCGATGTTCTCGACCACGGTCACGTGAAACTGCCGCGGCAGGCAGATGATCGCCATCATCGCCACGCCGGTCTGCACCACCATCGATGGCCAGTTGATGGTCTCCTTCCAGTATTCCTCCAGGCGCGGGGCGAGCATGGCCTGGTCGAACAGGTCATCGAAACCGTCGTAGAGGCCGAAGGTCACGTAGGCGCCCACCGCCAGGAAAGCGAACAGCTTGACCAGCGACTCGAACGCAATCGCCAACACCATGCCGCGGTGGTGTTCCGTGGCGTCGAGGTTGCGCGTGCCGAAGACAATGGTGAACAGCGCCAGTACGAGGGACACCACCAGCGCAGTGTCTTGCGCGCGAACCCCCATGGCATCGGCGCCGGCACCGATCAGCAGGTTCACGCCGAGCACGATGCCCTTGAGCTGCAGTGCGATGTAGGGCAGCACGCCGACCAGGCAGATCAGCGCCACCACCACCGCCAGGGACTGCGATTTGCCGTAGCGGGCGGCAATGAAGTCGGCAATCGAGGTGATGTTCTCCTGCTTGCTGATCATCACCATTTTTTGCAGGACCCACGGCGCACCGAGCAACAACAGGATCGGCCCGAGGTAGATCGGCAGGAAGGACCAGAGTTGTTCGGCCGCCTGGCCCACCGCACCGAAGAAGGTCCAGCTGGTGCA
This sequence comes from Pseudomonas sp. G5(2012), assembly GCF_000408945.1. Taxonomy (NCBI): domain Bacteria; kingdom Pseudomonadati; phylum Pseudomonadota; class Gammaproteobacteria; order Pseudomonadales; family Pseudomonadaceae; genus Pseudomonas; species Pseudomonas sp. G5(2012). The sequence goes on along the minus strand of NZ_APIO01000112.1, from coordinate 5,620 downwards.
GTAGACCGCCAGCGACAGGCTGTACACCCAGGCTCGCATCCGCGGCGGCAAGGGCGCGCTACGGCGGTCGCCGTAGAAGGCGATGGCGAACATGATGGCCATATAGGCCAGGGCGACGACGGCAATCAGCCCGCTGGACAGCGACATGGGAACTCCAGGCAACCAAAGACACCCGGACCTCCCGCCCGGACAGACAGTCTCGCACGATGGCCGGGGTTAGTCAGTGTCGACCAAGGTCGTGGCGTGGCGGGGTGTCGCAGGGTTGTGCGCTGTCAGATCTTTGGTGTCTGTGCGGTCCTCATTCGCGAGCAAGCCCGCTCCCACATTTAATCCGTGTACGACGCAGATCCAATGTGGGAGCGGGCTTGCTCGCGAAGGCGGCCTCACTGCCCCAACGCAATCTCGATCAACCGATGCAACTCCTCACTCTCCAGCGGCGCCTCGGAGAACAGGATACGAAACACAATGGGTGCCGCCACCATATTGATCAGCCGGTCGACGCCAGGCTTGGGCTGATCCGGATAGCGATCCAGAATCACCTGCAATTGCCCGCCAATGATCGTCGCGCAATAGCTCGGTTTGAGGCTCGATTGCACGTCGCGCAGCATGTTGCGCCCCGGCGCGGAGCTCATTTCATCCAGATACTGATCCGCCCAGGCTCGCACATCACCCAGCAGGCTGCCGGTATTGGCCGACTCGGTTTCCGGTCGCATGCGGGCCAGGGCGACGTCCGCCAGCAGCGCCGACAGGTCCCCCCAGCGCCGATAAATGGTCGAAGGCGTGACCCCCGCGCGCGCGGCAATTTGCGGCACGGTGACGCTGGCGCGGTCTTGCTCTTCAAGCAGTTCGCGCACGGCGGTGTGGATCGATTCCTGAACCCGGGCGCTGCGGCCGCCGGGGCGTAGAGTGGGCGCTGTCATTGCAAATGTCCTGTTTTACGGGGCTCTGTAGGGCCATGCCGGACCTTAACACAAAGAATTTGCTTTAAGCGCCAGCCGGTAGCACACTCCGCAAAAGCAAAAAATTAGCTTTTGCGGAGCGTGTCCATGCCCAATTCCCATCCGAACCGTGCCAGCCTGTGGTTCCTGGCTATCACCTTGCTCAGTTTCCTGGCGGCTTCCACGGCGCCGACGCCGTTGTATCACTTGTATCAGGAGCAGCTGCAGTTTTCCGCTGCCATGCTCACCCTGATTTTCGGCGTGTATGCCCTCAGCCTGTTGGCTGCGTTGTTGACGGTGGGTTCGCTCTCGGACTACCTGGGGCGCAAGCCAGTGATTTTCACTGCTGTCGTGCTCAATGGCGTGGCGATGCTGCTGTTTATCTACGCCGATAGCGTTGCCTGGCTGATCGGTGCCCGGGTGCTGCAAGGTTTTGCCACCGGCATGGCGACCGCCGTGCTCAGTGCCACCTTGCTGGATGTCGATCGCCAGCAAGGGCCGCTGATCAATAGCGTTGCGCCCTTGCTCGGCATGGCCATGGGCGGCATGGGCTGTGGCCTGCTGGCGGAGTTCGCCCCCGCGCCCCTGCAATTGACTTACTGGCTGCTGCTCGCCCTGTTTGCGCTGCAGGCGGTGTATGTCTGGCGTTTGCCGGAAAGCGTATCGCCACAGGCCGGGGCCTGGGCATCGTTGCGCCCGACCCTGCATGTGCCCGTACAAGCACGCTCGACCCTGTGGCGGGTATTGCCGCTCAATGTGGCGACTTGGGCGCTTGGCGGTTTTTACGCATCATTGGCGCCGTCGCTGGTGCGTACGGCCACCGGTTCGACCTCGAACCTGATCGGCGGAGCAACGGTCGCAGCGTTGACATTGACCGGTGCCGCGATGATTTTCACCCTGCGCAACCAACCCGCGGGCAAAGCGCTGCAGCTGGGCACAAGTTTACTGCCGGCGGGTATCGTGCTGATCCTGTTGGGCGTGCACAGCGCGAGTCTGCCACTGTTTTTCCTTGGCACCCTGGTGGCCGGCTGTGGCTTCGGCGCCGGTTTCCTGGGTGCTGTACGCAGTCTGGTGCCCTTGGCCTTGCCCCATGAGCGGGCGGGATTGATGTCGGCGTATTACGTGCTCAGTTACCTGGCGTTCTGCCTGCCGTCGTTCCTGGCCGGAAACCTGACGCGTACGTTCGGCCTGGTGGCGACTGCCGATGGCTATGGGGCGGGGCTAATTATTCTCGCTGTCGGCGCCTTGCTGATGTTGTGGCGGCAGCGCACAGCCCGGGCGTGTGTTGCGGGCGAATGATTTTGTATCTGCAAAATAGATAACAGTTAGAGATATTACCCGTTATATAGATATTCTATCTGGATCTAAGATGGACTCCACCTCACGAGAGGACAGGAGTTCGCCATGACATGCCCCAATACCCTCAATCCCGGAATCAAACCGTTCAGCCATTTGCAGCACCCGCGCGAAGTCATCCGCCAGTTCACCCCTAACTGGTTCGCCGCCACCATGGGCACCGGGGTGCTGGCCTTGGCGTTGATGCAATTGCCCGTTGCCAGTCCAGTGCTGCACGCCATTGCCGAAGGACTTTGGCTGTTCAATATCTTTCTGTTCCTGTTGTTTACGCTGCTGTACGCGGCACGCTGGGTGCTGTTTTTCGATGAGGCGCGGCGGATTTTCGGCCACTCCACGGTTTCGATGTTTTTCGGCACGATCCCCATGGGCCTGGCGACCATCATCAATGGCTTTGTAGTCTTCGGCTTGCCGCGCTGGGGCGAGGGTGTGATTCACCTGGCAGAGGCCTTGTGGTGGCTGGACGTGGCGATGTCCGTGGCGTGCGGGGTGCTGATTCCCTTCCTGATGTTCACTCGCCAGGAGCACAGCATCGATCAGATGACCGCTGTATGGCTGCTGCCGGTCGTGGCAGCGGAAGTCGCGGCCGCCAGCGGTGGCTTGCTGGCGCCACACCTGGCCGATGCGCATGGGCAACTGGTGATGCTGGTGACCAGCTACGTGCTCTGGGCATTTTCCCTGCCGGTGGCGTTCAGCATCCTGACGATTTTGCTGCTGCGCATGGCGCTGCATAAACTGCCCCACGAAAACATGGCGGCTTCGAGTTGGCTGGCGCTCGGGCCGATCGGTACCGGTGCACTGGGCATGTTGCTGTTGGGCGCCGATGCGCCGGCAATTTTTGCCGCCAACGGTTTATCGGGTGTCGGTGAAATTGCCGCGGGGCTGGGCCTGGTCGCCGGGGTCACCCTGTGGGGATTTGGCCTGTGGTGGATGCTGATGGCGGTGCTGATTACCTTGCGTTATCTGCGCGCCGGCATTCCTTTCAATCTCGGCTGGTGGGGTTTCACCTTTCCGTTGGGCGTCTATTCTCTGGCAACGTTGAAACTGGCCAGCACGCTGCACCTGGTGTTTTTCAGTGTCTTTGGTTGTGTGCTGGTGAGCCTGCTGATCGTGATGTGGCTGATCGTCGCCAAGCGTACGGTGCAAGGCGCCTGGCGCGGCGAGTTGTTTGTCTCGCCGTGCATTGCAGGATTAAAGAAATAACCGGCAAAGATTAGGTAATGTGTGGCCTGGATCGACGTGCGACATTCCAATGACGGTATCCACGCCATTCGTTACCCACTCACAAGCTTCAGGGACACATGGAAGATGAGTCACCCTTCACAGTTCACCTTGCTGCGCACCCGGCGTTTCCTGCCGTTCTTCGTGACCCAGTCCCTCGGGGCGTTCAACGACAACATCTTCAAGCAGTCGTTGATCCTCGCCATCTTGTACAAGTTGTCGATCGAAGGCGACCGTTCGATCTGGGTCAACCTGTGTGCGCTGCTGTTCATCCTGCCGTTTTTCCTGTTTTCGGCGCTGGCCGGGCAGTTCGGCGAGAAGTTCGCCAAGGATGCGCTGATCCGCCTGATCAAGCTTTGGGAAATCGTCATCATGGCGGTGGGGGCGGTGGGCTTCCTGTTCGATCACCTGTCGTTGATGTTGCTGGCCCTGTTCGCCATGGGCACGCACTCGGCGCTGTTCGGGCCGGTGAAGTACTCGATCCTGCCCCAGGCCCTGCATGAAGACGAACTGGTGGGTGGCAACGGCCTGGTGGAAATGGGCACCTTCCTGGCCATTCTCGCCGGGACCATCGGCGCCGGCATCATGATGTCGTCCAGTCATTACGCGCCGGTGGTTTCCACCGCGATCATCGCTATCGCCGTGCTCGGCTACCTGGCCAGTCGCGGCATTCCGAGGGCCGCGGCGGCCTCGCCGGAATTGCGCCTGGACTGGAACATCTTCAGTCAGTCCTGGGCCACCCTGAAGCTGGGTCTCGGCCAGACCCCGGCGGTGTCGCGTTCGATCGTCGGCAACTCATGGTTCTGGTTTGTCGGGGCGATCTACCTGACGCAGATCCCGGCCTATGCCAAGGAATGGATGCACGGTGACGAAACCGTCGTGACCTTGATCCTGACGGTGTTCTCGGTCGGCATTGCCGTGGGCTCGATGCTTTGCGAAAAACTCTCCGGGCGCAAAGTCGAAATCGGCCTGGTGCCGTTTGGCTCATTCGGATTGACGGTGTTTGGCTTGTTGCTGTGGTGGCATTCCGGCGGGATTCCCGACAGCGCCGTGGGTCATGGCTGGCTCGAGATCCTTGGTTTCGGCCACGCCTGGCTTGTATTGCTCGACATCCTCGGCCTGGGCGTGTTCGGCGGTTTCTACATCGTGCCGCTGTATGCCTTGATCCAGTCGCGCACCGCCGAGAACGAACGGGCCCGGGTGATCGCCGCCAACAATATTCTCAACGCGCTGTTCATGGTGGTGTCGGCGATCGTCTCGATCATCCTGCTGAGCCTGGTCAAGCTGTCGATACCGCAGTTGTTCCTGGTGGTGTCGTTGCTCAACATCGGCGTCAACGCCTACATCTTCAGGATCGTTCCCGAGTTCACCATGCGTTTCATGATCTGGCTGCTCAGCCATTCCATGTACCGCGTAGAGCATCGCAACCTCGACATGATTCCCGATGAGGGGGCGGCGTTGCTGGTGTGCAATCACGTGTCGTTCGTCGATGCCTTGCTGATTGGCGGTGCGGTGCGTCGACCGATCCGCTTCGTGATGTACTACAAGATCTATAACTTGCCGGTGCTCAATTTCATCTTTCGCACCGCGGGGACGATTCCGATCGCGGGTCGTCACGAAGACATCCAGATCTACGAAAAAGCCTTCACGCGCATCGCGAAATACCTGAAGGACGGAGAGTTGGTGTGCATCTTTCCCGAGGGCAAATTGACCACCGATGGCGAGATCAACGAGTTCAAGGGTGGGCTCACGCGCATTCTCGAAGAAACTCCGGTGCCGGTCATTCCCTTGGCGTTGCAGGGGTTGTGGGGCAGTTTCTTCAGCCGCGATCCGGGCAAGGGGCTGTTTCGCCGCTTGTGGTCACGGGTGACGCTGGTGGCGGGGCCGATGGTGGCTGTTGAGGCGGCGCAGCCGGCCCGGTTGCAGGCAATGGTGGGTGAGTTGCGGGGTGCGGTGCGGTAGGTCCGAGAGAAAATCCTGAGGGAGGTGGCTTGTCGAGTCGCCGCGTCGCAACGATGGCGGCATTAAAGCCGACCAGTCGTTCGCAGCTGTACCCGATCTACTGTAGGAGTGAGCCTGCTCGCGATAGCGGCCTGACAGCGTACATA